>JAGPCH010000009.1 GCA_018058125.1 Ignavibacteria bacterium
GGAACATAGGTCACATAGAAAAACCTCAAATTTAATTTTTCAAGCTAATTTATACATTTCGAATTTTTAATTGTTTTTGTTTTTGTTTTTGTTTTTGTTTTTGTTTTTGTTTTTGTTTTTGTTTTTGTTTTTGTTTTTGTTTTTGTTTTTGTTTTTGTTTTTGTTTTGTTTTTGTTTTTGGTTTTGTTTTTGGTTTTGTTTTTGGTTTTGTTTTTGGTTTTGTTTTTGTTTTTGGTTTTGGTTTTGTTTTTGTTTTTGTTTTTGGTTTTGTTTTTGGTTTTGTTTTTGGTTTTGTTTTTGTTTTTGTTTTTGTTTTTGGTTTTGTTTTTGTTTTGTTTTTGTTTTGGTTTTGTTTTTGGTTTTGTTTTTGGTTTTGTTTTTGATTTTGATTTTGTTTTTGGTTTTGTTTTTGGTTTTAAAAAAATAACCTTTTATCCTGATTTCTAAGTCCTGTTAGTAAATGCCATTTCCGGATAATCTTATAAACCTATGTGCCCTATGTTCCTATGTGGTTATGATGGCTCTGCGGTTATTTCAGCTCGTCTTTTATTTTTTTGAGAATATTAATTGCTTCTAATGGTGTAATGTTATTTATATCAACATTTTCCAACAACTTCCTCAATGCTTCATCCCTGAACTCTGTCACGGCAGACTCGAACATGCTTATCTGAAACTGATCTTTATTCTTTCTCTTATACTCTTTATCCTCAAGAGATCTTAATATTTCCTTAGCTCTGTCAGTTACTGAAACAGGTAATCCTGCCATCTGTGCCACCTGAATACCGTAACTGTGATCTGCTGTTCCTTCAGCAATTTTTCGAAGAAAAATCACTTTGTCATTGAATTCACGGACTTCCACTCTGAAGTTTTTTATTCTTTCATAAAGGTCAGCAAGGGCATTTAGCTCATGATAATGTGTCGCAAAAAGAGTTCTTGCTCTAATATTTGGATTTTCATGAAGATACTCTGTCATTGCCCAGGCAATAGAAATTCCATCGTATGTACTTGTACCTCTGCCTATCTCATCAAGCAGTATAAGACTTTTTCCTGTTGAATTATTCAGAATGCTTGCAGCTTCGTGCATCTCAACAAGAAATGTACTCTCACCTTTCGAAATATTATCCGATGCCCCGACTCGTGTAAATATTTTATCAACTATACCGATCTTAGCGCTCATCGCCGGGACAAAGCATCCTATCTGCGCTAGTAATACAATCAATCCTGTCTGTCTGAGATAGCTGGATTTTCCGCTCATGTTTGGACCTGTAATGATAAGTATCTGATTATTTGAAGTATCGAGTGAAGTATCGTTAGAAATATATTTTTCACCCGGGGGAAGAAGTCTCTCAATTACTGGATGTCTCCCGTCTTTGATCTCCAGTTTTTCTGAATCTGATAT
Source organism: Ignavibacteria bacterium (assembly GCA_018058125.1). Taxonomy (GTDB): domain Bacteria; phylum Bacteroidota; class Ignavibacteria; order Tepidaquicellales; family Tepidaquicellaceae; genus JAGPCH01. The sequence continues at coordinate 1,400 of JAGPCH010000009.1, forward strand.
TTCAGGCATTACATATTTGTAAGCTTCAGAAACTTCTGCAAAACTAATCAGAGAGTCTAAGGTTGCAATAAGAGATGCATTCTTCTGAACCGGATCAGTATATTCAAGAATTGACTTTCTGAGTTCCAGAAAAATTTTATTTTCCAGAGTGTTTATCTTTTCTTCCGCATTCAGGATTTTATCTTCATATACTTTGAGTTCTTCGGTAATATATCTTTCAGCATTTACGAGTGTCTGCTTTCTGACATAATCAGCCGGAGTCTTTTCAAGATTAGCTTTTGTGATCTCAATATAATATCCGAACACTTTATTAAAATCAACCTTCAGTGAATTGATACCCGATCGTGCCCTTTCCTTACTCTGAAAATTTTCCATCCATGTCTTCCCGTTGATCAGTATGTCCTTTATCTCATCGAGTTCCGTATTATATCCTTTGTTGATCACACCATAGGTATCAATTCCGCTCACAAAATTATCATTAATACACTTTTCAATTTTAATAATGAGTTCGGTAATTTCGATCAGATTTTTCCCTAATGATTTAATGGAAGGGGAAGAAAATTTTTCAAGCTTTGATTTTATCTCGATTATTTTTCTCAGTGATACTTTTAGCTGAATGATATCCCGCGCAACTGCCTTTCCGGTTGAAACTTTCGAAAGCAGTCTTTCCAGGTCGGCAATTGATTTAAGATCTTCCGTTAGCTTTTTTCTCTCATTCTTATTATCAAAAAAATCCTTAACTGCTTCAAGTCGTCTTTTAATCTGTTCTGAATTTTTAAGAGGTCGTGATATCCATTTTTTCATTAATCTTCCGCCCATAGCTGTCTCTGTCCTGTCAAGAATGGAAATAAGAGTGCCTTCTCTGCCGCCTTCAGAAATGGAAGATGTAATTTCCAGATTCCTCTTTGTTGACGGATCCAGAATAATGTAATCTGCAAAATCATACAGATAAATCTTCTTCACATGAGGCAGATTGTTTTTTTGAGTTTCATTTAAATAATTCATGACACACCCCGCAGCTATAAGACCTTCCCTTAGATCATCTATACCAAATCCTTTTAGTGACTGCGTACCGAAATGATTGGTCAGTACCTCTCTTGAATAATCAATATTAAAAACCCAGTCATCGATTTTTGTAAAAAAGAATTTATTCTTCTGCTCACTGAAAGAAGCTTCCGGATCATAACCAAGCGCTTTATAAATTTTTTCCTTTTCACGTTTTGGTATGAGTATTTCCGATGGGTTTATTATGTCGATCTGTTCGGCAAGATTTTTCAGATGTATTTCCGAAGCTGCATACTCACCTGTTGAAACATCACAGAAAGAAAATCCGCAGACATCATCCTTTATATAGACAGCAGCAAGAAAGTTATTTGATTTATGATCTAATAATTTTTCTGAAAAATTTGCACCGGGAGTTACAACTTCAACAACATCCCTTTTTACAATTCCTTTAGCATACTTAGGATCCTCCATCTGCTCGCACACGGCGACCCTGTATCCGGCTTTTACGAGTTTCGGTAAATAATTATCGAGTGCATGATGCGGAAATCCTGCAAGAGGTACTTCTGATGCCGCTCCGTTTGAGCGTTTGGTAAGTGTAATTCCGAGAACCTTTGAAGCTGTAATCGCATCATCTTCAAACGTTTCAAAAAAATCCCCCATTCTGAACAGCAAAACCGTATCGGGATATCTTTCTTTGATCTTCCTGTACTGACGCATAAGTGGCGTTTCGTCTTTCATCGTTAAAATCAGTTAGTAGTTATAAGTTAATAATTAGTAGTTAGTAATTAGAAGCAGGGAAAAGCCGGATAAAATTAATCCTGTATTATCAATCCAAATCCAAAATCAAAAATCCATTATCTAAGATCAAAAATCAATAATGTTTGATCTTGTCTTTCAGATATTTATTAAGCAACTCTCTGCCTCTGAATATATGTGCTTTTACAGTTCCGAGAGGGATCCTAAGCTCTTTAGCAATTTCTTCATACTCTTTTTCTTCTTTATGCCTTAACACAATTACAGATTTGTATTTTGGAGGAAGTGTTTCTATTGCTTCGTTGATTATCTGTTTTAACTGATCGTCCAGTATATGCTTGTCCGGTTTATTTTCGTGATCAGGTATTTCAAATTTATAATCACTGTCGTCTGCATGAATTTCCTTATCAATTGAGAATGTATAAAGCTTCTTCTTTCGGAGGTAGTCTATGGCATTATTTGTTGCAATCTTAAAAAGCCAGGTAGAGAAAGCAAATTGCTTATCAAAATTATGAAGGGAGTTAAATGCCTTTATAAAAGCTTCCTGAGTAAGATCCTCTACATCTTCTTTTTTTGAAATCATCCTGTAAACCAGATTATAAATCATCTGATAATATTTCTTCATGAGTTTTTCGTATGAAGATTGTTTACCTGATAATGCCTCATCTATCAAAGCCATGTCTTCAATCTTTGACTTATTTGGGATAATTTTCGGATTCATTAATTGCTGAGAGGGTTTGATAGGATATTATTTAATTTCTTAATTTGTTTATTATTCATCGTGCAAAAATTACATCAATCTATATTTAATATCAACAAACAAAATAACTTTTGAAAAATTGACATTTTCCCGAATACACAAATGATCTGATTCTTTTGAGAGATACACTTTATATTAGAATAAAAATATAATGAATCATAAATAATTAAGCATTTGAATGTAAAAATGATTTCTTTATTTTATTTTTTATTAAAAATTCACAAATGGCGCTTAAGAATATTCTAAATCTTTCATTGAAAGATCTTGAAAATGATATTTCTGATTTAAATGAACCGAAGTTCAGAGCAAAACAAATTTTCAATTCCATTCATAAAAGAAATGCATCTTCATTTGATGAGTTCAATTCAATCCCTAAAGAGCTTAAGGAAAAGCTTAAAAAGGATTATTATTTACCTGTTTTAAAACTTATCAAAGAAACTGATTCTGAAAAATTCAACACAAGGAAATTTTTATTCGAACTCTCCTCTGACGGTCGTAATTATCTCATAGAAACAGTTTTGATAACTGAAAATGAAAGGGAGACTTTATGTATATCCACTCAGGTCGGATGTAACGTGGGATGTGAATTTTGCGCAACAGGAAAAATGGGATTCAGGAAGAATCTTGACATAAGCGAAATAATTGCCCAGATCTATGAAGTCAAAAGAAAGACAGGTATATCTCCTACTAATATAGTGTATATGGGCATGGGCGAACCTTTCCTTAATTACGATAATATGCTGGGTTCATTACTGATGATCACTCACAAGGAAGGTCTTGATCTTTCATCCAAAAGGATCACTGTTTCGACAGTAGGATTTAAAGGGAAAATAATTAATTTTGCTGACGATATTATTAAAGAAGAAAATAAATCAATAAAGAATGTAAAACTTGCTTTATCTCTCCACTCCACTGACAACGGTGTCAGAGAATCCATAATCCCTACTTCATCAAAAAACAATTTAACTGAAATGTATAAGGAGATATCTTATTTTTATCAAAAAACAAGAAATAAGATCACTTATGAATATATTTTTTTTGAAGGACTAAATGATACCGAAAATGATATAAAAAGACTTTCCAGGATCGGAAAGATGGTACCATCAAACATTAATATCATTCCTTTCCATCCGATCGAATTTGAGCTAAACAAGCCTCTTGATATTTTTAATTCAAAAAAAGATATAAATAAATTACTTTCAAATAAAAAATTATTTGATTTTATTGCACGTCTAAAGAACAACAAAGTGGTTGTAAATCTCAGATCAAGCAGCGGAGTGGATATAAATGCTGCTTGCGGACAATTATCAATTTCACACAGTTAAATTTTAAATTTAAAATTTTATAATTAATTTGCATCAATTAATAATATTCGGACCTCCGGGCGTTGGCAAAGGGACACAGGCTGCGATAATTGCGGAGAAATTAAATCTGAAACATATTTCAACAGGCGAAATTTTAAGACAGGCAGTTTCCGAAGGAACCGATCTGGGTCAGAAAGCGAAATTAATAATGGACAAGGGTAATCTAGTACCTGATGAAATAATGAATGGCATAGTAAAGGAAACTCTGAGCAAGATATCAAACGGCGGGTTTATACTGGACGGATTTCCAAGAACTGTAGAGCAGGCTGAGGCATTATCCGATATTTTTAATGAATTAAATCTGAACAATGTCATTGTTGTAAATTTGACTGCCGGTGAAAATGAGATAATTGACAGGTTGATAAAGCGGGGAAGAAGTGATGATACAAGAGAAACTATCATGCACCGGCTCAAAGTATATTTTGAATCGACTAAACCCGTTAAAGATTTTTATGAAAAGAAAGGGATTGTTAAAGATATAGAAGGTGTAGGAGATATTATGGAGATAAACAAGGCTATACTGGAGAAGATAGAAATATCATGATCCTTTAATTATTTGGATTCTGAATATTATAAGCACAAATTTTTCCCGTTTTTATAATTGCAATTTTAAATCTAAACGTATATTTTGTTAATCAAATTTCTATATTATGGCATCTATCAAAGTAACTGATCTCACCGACAAAGGTATCGTCATTCTTCAGCCGAAAGGTAATTTCGTAGGAGGAGATGAAACTGACGAACTCCGTGATTCTATAAAAAACTATTCAGAACTTGAGAATAAAAAGTTAATAATCGATTTAGGAGATGTATTATATTTAAACAGTACAGCACTCGGAGTATTAATTTCTGCACATGCAAATTATTCAAAAAGAGAAGGTAAAATAAAACTTTGCCAGCTGAATAAGAATTTGGAAAATTTGTTTGTCATCACAAAATTAGCTCTAATTTTTGATTCTTACCCTTCACAGGAAGAAGCAATACAAAGTTTTGAATAAAAAAAAATAATTTATAAATTAAATAAAATATAACTCTATCAGGGTTAATGGAGGTTAAAATTAATGAAACAATCTGTTTTCATGACTGTTGTGATCGTAGTGTCACTTGTAGTATCTGCGATTATTTTTTATTACGTTTTCGGAAATGAAGTAAACTTCAAAACTCCCGAAAGACAAGTTCCTGCTAATTTAATGGGAGCGGTTTTTCTTGGAGGTCCAATCGTTGTAGTTTTAATGGCATTAAGTATTATGGTAATAACATTTACAATTGAAAGACAACTATCACTTTCTAAAGCAAAAGGTCGCGGACCAATAGAAACTTTCTTAAAGAAAATTCAAACATCTCTGCTTGATGGCAATATTGAAGAAGCGATCAGTGAATGCGATAAGCAGCGTGGTTCTATAGCTAATATCCTTAAACAAGGTCTTGAAAGATATCAAATGTTGGTTGGTGACAATAAACTTGAAGCAGATCAAAAGTTACAGGAAGTTCAGTCAGCTATTGAAGAAGCAATGATGCTTGAAGTTCCTCTTCTAGAAAGAAATCTGGTTGTATTATCAACCATTGCCTCTGTTTCAGTACTTATCGGTCTTTTCGGAACGGTAGTAGGAATGATCAGAGCTTTCCAGGCACTAGCCGCAGCTGGTACACCAAATGCAGCAGAGCTTTCATCCGGTATCTCTGAAGCTCTTATCAACACAGCAGGTGGTTTGTTTGGAGCTATCGTAGGTACGATCTCATATAATTATTTTGTGACTAAAGTTGGAAACATTACATATATGATTGATGAAGCAACTTATAATATGCTGCAGATCTTATCTATCAAAAGTAGAAAAACAGCTTAATTTATATTTAAAAACATTTAACAAAGTTTATTAATGAAGAAAGCAAGATCTATAAAAAAGCCCGGTGTAAACATTGATATGACTCCTCTTGTGGACGTTATTATGTTGCTGTTAACTTTCTTTATGCTGGTAGCTACTTTTAAAGCTGAATCTACTGATTCCATTGAAATTAAACTTCCCGAATCCGTTGTAACCGATACTACAAAATTACCTGAAAAAGATATAATGACATTAACCCTAACAAAAGCAGGTGATGTGTTTCTCGATGTTGATAACTACAAAGTAAGAGAAGAAGTATTCGGCGATGCTTTCGGTGTTGGAGCTTTTCATCCTGACACTACAGGCACAGGTAAAACTGAATGGGAAGAGACGGGTGGTATGGTAAACGGTAAGAAATTCACAAGGAAAGTTATTATTATGGACAGACCTCAGTTTGAAAAGGCTTTGACTGATCTACGTTTGGCTTTAAAGAATTCTACCGGCGGAAAATCCGATTTCCGGATTGTACTCAAAGGTGATACGGAAACAAACTACGGAGTAGTTGAAGATCTCATGGAAATATTCAAAAAGACTAAAAATACACGTTTTGCTTTGGTAACTGATGTAAAATCAGATTCTCCGGAATAGCATAATGAGTAAAACATCTTAATAATTTTAAAACTGTAAAGGAAATTTTATTATGGCAGGTGGCGGATTTGATGCCCCGGAATCAGGTGGGGGCTTACACAAACAAAAAAAGTACAAGAAAGGTAAAAAAATCGGAGTGCGGATCGATATGACTCCTATGGTAGACGTTATAATGCTTCTGCTTACATTTTTTATTCTTACAACTACCTTAAACCAACCGCAGATAATGCAGATCAATCTTCCAAAAGGAGATGAAGAAGATAAAGTTAAAGTTGATATGGGCGATGTGCTTTATGTAAGAGTTTCTGAAACCGGAAATGCATATTTCTCAATGGGAAAATCCGATGGAACAGAAGAAGCTCCAGAGAAAGTGTCTTTTAATGACATGAAACAGAAAATAGAATCTGTATACAGAACAAATCCTAAACTTATCATTCTCCTGAAATTTGACAGAGGAATGAAGTATAGCACAATGGTTGACATGCTTGATGAAATTAATAAAGCTGCCATTGAAAAAAGATACAGCTTCATGAAACTCGAAGATGCGGATAAAGAAATAGTAAAAACCGCAGGCGGTTAAAAAGGCAATAAATTTTATTTTAAAGCGGTTTGAATTTATTCAGATCGCTTTTTTTATTTAAATTGAAAATTTGAATACCAGAAAATTATTATTCTTACTCTTTATATTTATTTTATTTCAGAATTCCGATTGTCTTTCACAATCCGAAGCGAAGAAATCTCTATCCGATAATCCGACTCAGTTTAGACAATATGTAACGGATGAGACAGGAACTCTTACACCTTCGCAGATAAGCTCTCTCAATTCAAAACTCAGTAACGAAGATAAAAGCACATCAAATCAGATCATAGTTTACATAATACCCACTCTTGATGACGAATCACTTGAAGATGTTTCAATGAGACTAGCGGAAAAAAATAAGATCGGTAAAAAGGAAAATAATAACGGGGTGCTGTTGCTCATTGTAAAGAATGACCGTAAGATGAGGATCGAAGTTGGGTACGGGCTTGAAGGAGTTTTAACTGATGCAACGAGCTCAAGTATAATTCGGAATGAAATTACTCCCGAATTTAAATCCGGCAACTATTATTCCGGAATTGATAAAGGAGTAGACGCTATCATCCAGGCTATCAAAGGTGAATACACGGCAGATAATAAACCCGGATCAAATAATATGTGCTACGGACTTCCTGTATTTGTAATGATAATATTCGGGATTATTTTTTTCTTTATCTTTATTTCGATTATTAAAGGCAGAAGAATGATCGGAAGAAGCATTTATGCAGGAAAAAGCGGATGGAGCAGCGGCGGTTGGGGTAGCGGAGGAAGCAGCGGTGGATTCAGCGGAGGAGGAGGCTTCTCAGGTGGTGGAGGATCTTTTGGCGGAGGCGGAGCAAGCGGAAGCTGGTAATTTGTACATTCATAAATTGGTAAATTGATTAATTGATTAATTGATTAATTGATTTGAAATTAAAATATATTCATTGTCAGAAAATATTTAACTATGTCAAAAAGAAATTTTATAAAGCAATACCTGTCAGATGAATCTCTTGATAAGATCGCAGAGTCTATCAGTGAAATTGAAAAGAAAACTTCCGGAGAGCTAAGGGTTTGCATAAAAAAGAAAAGAGGTTTACTAGAGAAAAGTAAATCCGTACGCGATCTGGCTTCCAGGGAGTTTATTAATTTGAAAATGCATAAAACCCGTGACCGTTCAGGAGTTTTGCTTTTTATTATTTTCACTGAAAGGAAATTTGAGATCATTGCTGATGCCGGGATAAACGAAAAGATATCCGCCTCTCACTGGGATGAAATTTCCGCAATCATGAAAACCCATTTTACAAATGAAGAATATTTTGAAGGAATTCAGTTTGCTCTTGGCAGAATCGGTGAAGTACTTATCCGTGAATTTAAAATCAAAGACGATGATTCAAATGAATTGTCAAATGAAGTTATGATCGGATAAATTTATTTTTTGCTTATCCCATAAAATCACTTATTTAACTAAATTAACTTTATTATATTTACAAAATTTTTACAAATGACAGGTCAGGAATCCGCAGAAGCATTACTTATCAAACATATCAAAAGCGAAAACTTAAGAAAGCATTGCTATGCAGTAGAATCTGCTATGAAGTATTATGCGGAAAAGCTTGGAGAGAATGTTGAAAATTGGGCTGCTGCCGGATTATTACATGACATAGACTGGGAGGAATTTCCGGATACTCATCCAAACACAGCTGTTCCTATACTTGAAGATGCAGGTTACAGTAAGGAAGTTATTGATGCTGTGCTTGGACATGCATATCCCGACAGAACCAATGTACCACGGAACTCAATGTTGGCAAAATATTTGTTTGCATGCGATGAGATAACCGGTTTCATAACTGCTTATTCTTATATGAAACCCGGAGGCTTAAATGACGTTGAATCCAAAAGCATTCGCAAAAAAATGAAAGATAAAGCATTTGCAAAAAATATTAACCGTGAAGAACTTATCAGCGGTGCCGAAGATATAGGAGTTGAGTTTGACGAACATATTCAGAATGTGATAAATGCAATGAAAGAAGATCCGAGACTAAATTAAAATCATATCAAAACCAATTAATGTCAGTAATAACCACTAAAAATTTATCAAAAGAATTCTCGACAGGAAAGTTTTCCAAAGAAAAGATACTTGCTCTGAATAATTTTTCTTTTGAAGTCGAAGGAGGCGAGATATTCGGTCTGCTTGGTCCTAACGGTGCCGGTAAGACTACTCTCGTAAAGATACTTCTGGGAATAACATTCCCGACTTCCGGCGAGATTCAGATATTCGGAAAAAACATATCTGATGAAAGCTATAAAACTAAAGTAGGCTATCTGCCTGAGAGTCATAAATTCCCAAACTATTTTACCGGTGAAGAAGTGCTGCATTTTTTTGGTATGCTAAGCGGGATCAGTAAATCAGAAGTTAAGAAAAAGACAGATGAATATCTGAAGTTGGTAGATATGGAAAAATGGAGGAAGACAAAGATTAAAAAATATTCAAAGGGAATGCTGCAAAGACTCGGACTTGCTCAGTCAATGCTCAATAATCCGGAAATAATTTTTCTTGACGAACCTACAGACGGAGTCGATCCTATAGGCAGAAAGGAAATACGTGACATCCTTATCAGATTGAAAGGTGAAGGTAAAACAATATTCCTTAATTCACATCTTCTCAGTGAAGTGGAACTTGTTTGTGACAGAGTTGCTATTCTGAACAAAGGTGTACTTATTAAATCAGGAAGAGTAGATGAGATCACTGCTGTTTCAGATAATTATATTTTCAATACAACCGAGATCAGCGAAACTGTAATGCAGTCACTTTTATCAATTTTTAAATCCACTATTAAGAGCAGACATGAATTCTATTACAGTACAGACAGCATAGAAGACCTTAACAAACTGATAGATTACTTAAGACTTAATAAAGTTCTTATACTTAGCATTACACGAGAAAAAAATTCACTCGAAGATCTGTTCATAAATTTAATCGGGAGCCAGAACTAAAATGATTTTTTCAACACTTATATTAAATACTTTCCGCGAGGCAGCTGCAAAAAAAATATTTCTCGGCTTTTTTGCAATTTCCACTATTATTATTCTGGTATTTCTATTCCTGATAAATGTTGAATCTGTAGACGGTATGGTCGACATGATGGAATCTTCAGGAGAAGAAGGTGTAAAAAACCTTGTTATAGAATTTCAGGTTGCCATGATAAACATTTCTTATTTACTGGTAATTACATTTTGTTTTATTTCTGTCGCATCTTTTATTCCTTCAATGCTTGAAAAAGGTAATATAGATCTTCTGCTTTCAAAACCGGTTTCGAGAAGCAAGATCATTCTTGCAAAATTCACAGGCGGTGTTCTTTTAATTTTTATAAGTCTGATATATTTAATAGGATTTGTCTGGCTTATACTTTCCGCAAAATCCGGATTCTGGCATGTGCCTTTTCTTTATACAATCTTCTGGCTGACACTTTCCTTTGCAATCATATATTCACTCATAATTTTTATTGGATTAGTTTCTCAAAGCACTATTTTGTCAATTCTGATAAGTTTGTTTCTTGTATTCATTGTCTGTCCTGTTCTATATATACGAGAAGCTGCAATATTCACTTTTGTCACAAATTCTGCCGCTCAGTTTATTGTTAATTTCTTTTATTATATCCTGCCAAAAACAACTGACATAAATCAGATCACAACTGATATTATTACCGGGGAAAAAGTTAAATCTTATATGCCGGTAATATCATCAGTATTGTTTATGCTGGTAACATTATCTGCATCTATCTTCTATTTCAGGAAAAAGGATTATTGATTCTTGAAGGAAACTAAGATATGAGAAATATAGCTATCACATTTTTTATTATATTCATTCTTTCATACAGCGGCTGTAATGTTAAACCTACAGCAGAGCCGCTTCCGATTTCAGTTGCTTCAAATTTAAGTCTTCTTCAGGAAAATGCGCAATTTGTAATGTATCTCAACTTTAAGAATATGAGACATTCGGATTTCTGGAAAAAAAATGTTTCCGATTCTCTGCTTAATGCTGAGAAAACATTCGGGAGTCTGTTAAACACTTTTAAGGAAGCAACAGGCGCTTCTATTTCAGATGGCATTGATGAGCTGTATTATTCAAACTCATGGTTTGGAGAAAATGCTATCATACTGAAGGGAGTTTTTAAAAGAGACGATCTTGATAATTACATTTTAAAGGACAGCATTTTTTCTGTAACAAAATATGCCGACGGTACAAATATTTATATCAAAAATGATAACGGATTGTATTTTTATTTCAGAGATGATTTTACGATTTGCGCCAGCAATTACCTTAAGCAGATTGACATAATGCTTTCCGTAAAAGATACAGTTAAGAGCGGATTACTTTTGAATGATGAAATATTCACTTCAATAAAGAACATTATTTACAAAGAAAATCTATGGATGGTATCTACCGAAAAGATTTTTATCCGCGGGATCTTTCAAAACTTCCTCGAATCAACATCAGACAGAATGTATGAGAAGCAGGATACAATAGAAAACATGAGCGATTCCTTAGCTATTGAAGAAAAACCTAATATTGAAAATCTGTATAAAAGACTGAAGGCTGTATCTTTCTCGGCTAAAATGGGAGATGATCTGAAATTTCTTATTCAGGGAGATTGCATAAATGAGGAATCCTCTAAGTATCTGAAAAGTCTTATTAGTGGTCTTATTACTGTGGGTAAGCTTAAATCTGCCGGTCAGAAAAATCAGAAAGGGGAAAGTTTGCTGGATCATATAAAACTTGAAAGATATGGCACATCAGTTTTTATTGAATTATTAATCAATGAAAACACTTTGAATGATCTGAAAAAAATAGAATTAATGAATGAACCTGGCGATGAATAAGTTGTGAAATTTAAATTCTTAATTTTCCGCTAAAAATTTTTCGATCATCTTTACATCTTCTTCACTGCCTATAAATAAAGGAGTCCTTTGATGAAGACTTTCCGGCTCTATTTCCATGATCCTCTGATTACCGTTACTGCTTCTGCCGCCCGCCTGCTCCACTATAAAACTCAGCGGATTTGCTTCATACATCAGTCTCAGTTTTCCGTTTTTATTATTATCATCAGAAGGGTAAAGAAAAACTCCGCCATATAAAAGATTCCTGTGGAAATCTGCGACAAGTGAACCAACATATCTTGAAGTAAACGGTCTCATCGTATCAGCATCACTTTCCTTTATATGTGAAATGTATTTTTTCATTCCTTCAGACCATTTACAGTAATTACCTTCGTTTACAGAATATGTCTTCGATCTTTTTGGGATCTTAATATTCTCATTGGAAAGCAGAAATTCCCCTACTGACGGATCCAAAGTAAATCCGTGAACTCCCTCTTTATTCGTATATACCAGCACTGTACTTGAACCATAAATAACATAACCGGCTGCTACCTGTTCTACTCCCCTCTGCAAACAATCTTTCATAGATCCCGGACCTGATTCGCTTAATCTTTTGTAAACCGAAAAGATCGTTCCGATGGAAACATTTACATCTATATTCGACGAACCGTCAAGCGGATCAAAATGACAGATGTATTTATTTGTCAGATATTTGCTGTCAGAATATTTGTCTTCTATTGGTATAAAACTTTCTTCTTCTTCGGAGCAAACTGCACAGGTATGACCTCCCTGTTTCATCACATGAGTCAATACATCATTTGCAAATACATCCAGTTTTTTTACCTGTTCGCCCTGTACATTCTCATCACCGGTAAAACCTAATATATCAATCAGCCCGGCTCTGTTGACTTCAAGTGATATTACTTTACAGGCAAGTGCAATGTCTGCAAGAAGGTCTGAAAGCTGACCGGTTGCCTCAGGAAATTTTCTTTCCTGATCTATTATGTGTCTGTAGAAAGTTGTAAACTTATTATTTACCATTTTAATTTTTAAATGAATTTTTTAATGTTTTCACTAAGATCATATACTTTTTCATTGATACTGTTCTCAAGTATGCTTGAAGAAATTGCCGACCTTAAACCGGCAGCACAATGTACCATCACAGGCTTGCCTTTAGGGATCTCATCTATCCTGTCTCTGAGTTCATTAAATGGAATAAAATAAGATTCATCAAATATACAGTTTTCTTTTCTTTCTGTATTATTTCTCACATCCAGTATAGTAT
>JAGPCH010000220.1 GCA_018058125.1 Ignavibacteria bacterium
TGTATATCGGCGGTCTTCGGGAAGATAGCAGTGCTAAGCGAATTTATTATTTTCCTTTTAATGATGTAACTGAATATCTTCTATATGATTTTAACGTATCAGTAGGAGATACCGTTCATACTTACACAATAGGTTGCGGTGGTATAACAGCGACTGTCACTTCTATCGATTCAACGAATCAGTTCTCTCCGGACTATCGGAAGGTTATCCATTTTCAAGCACCTGTTTCAGATTGGGTGGAAGGAATCGGTTGTGTTGGAGGACTTCTCGCTCCCGGATGCAATGGAGTTGATTTTAGCTGGGAATTGATCTGCTTTAAAGTGGATTCAAATTTTATTTTATCAGGAAGTACCCCCGCAGTTGATTGTGATATTATTAATTCGGTAAAGAACAACTCATCTGTACAGAATAAACTTTATCCAAGTATTATAGAAAGAGGATCGCCAATGCATATTAGCATTAAAGATCCTGATGGTGCTGAGCTGATAATATCTAATACGATCGGAAAGATTATAAAGCGGGAGAAATTGAAGTCAGCATTATCTGATATTTTAACAGATGACTTTCCAACAGGAATATTTACAGTTACAATTATATCTTCAAATGGAAGAATTAGTCTGGGAAAATTTGTGGTGGTCGAAAAATAGATTTAATCTGACATCGAAAATTTATTTCAATGAAAATTATTTGTAGGATTACAAACAACCAATCTGCAGGATTTTTTGATATCTTTCGAAAAAAAGTAAATGTTACGCCGAATCAAAGTATTTTCTGTATTCTTAATTCTTCTGTTTTCTTTCGACTGTTCCGCACAAAACTTCGTGAAGGCATTTGAAGATTCATCTGATCTGCATTTGACGGATTATATCAGATGTAATGATGGAGGATTTTTATTATATGGATTTAAGCTATCAACAGGATTAGGTGGTATAGGTATTATAACCAAAACTGATTCATTAGGAAATGTTTTATGGACTAAAACATCAAGTGGAGGTACTTTAGACCAGGGATTACTTACTTCCACCGGGGGGTTTTATTTTATTGGGTCCAGGGGATTAATTAAACTGGATAGTCTGGGAAATCTCATATGGTGTAAATCTTTCTTATATTCTACAATCAATGGAGCACCATTGGTTTTTGCCATGCTTGCGAATGATGGAATTGTATTTGGAAGCTACGATAATGTTTTTGGCAATGACGATGTTCAGTTTACGAGGTTAGATTCCTCAGGAAATGTTTTATGGATTAAAAGTTTTGGGTCGATAAATAATATTGACGATGAAATTTATTCAGGACAACTTTCTCCTGACAGTTTTATTTATGCTGTTGGCACCCATGCAGGAGGTGGTAGTTTGATTAAAATGGATCTTAATGGAAATGTTGTCTGGTACAAGGGAAGCACTTATAGTAATTCCCATATAGATATTCTTCCTTCAGGTGAACTTATCGTTGTTTCGCATAGCCGAAATATTTCCGGGAGTGATTATGCAGCAATAATTGGCAAATTCGATTCGTCTGGCACTGCTATACATTCTTTCGCTGTAGGATTACCTAACGCTTATGTATACGTATACAATCTGATCCCAATTGATCAAAGCACTTACGAGATCCGAGGAGTGATTGTAGATAATATTTATGGTACGCGAAGATATTTAGCAGTTGTGAATGATTCCGGTCAGGTAACATCAGGTCGGATATTTCCCGGAATATTTTACCCTTCGTCTATTTTTCACCATTATAGTAATTCACCGAACTATTTTCTAACGTTGCATGGAGATTCAGTTGGAAAAACCAAAACGCTGTTTTGTTATGATAATTTACTGGATTCATTCTGTATTGGTGAGCCATTCACACTAAATACTTATCCTTATGTTTATAATTTCGGTTTGCCTTTCTCAGTTGTCTATCGAACAGAAACGGCTAACTATACTAATACCGTCATTACATTTCATCAGAGTGTAACTACATATGATTATTGTGATTTTATAACCGGCACTTCTGCTTTAGAGAACGAGTCAGTTGCTGTTTATCCGAATCCATTCGTTAATAATTTTAATGTAAGGTTAAGTATTGAGGACGATTATTTGTTGGACATTTATAATATCAATGGTGAAAAGATCTGCTCAGAAAATTTCAGAAGAGAGTGTAATGTAAAATCGTATTCGTTTGAACCCGGTCTTTATTTCTATAAAATATTTAAAGGCTACAATTTGATCAAAAGCGGGAAAGTGATAAAGCAGTAAGGTTTTTCAAGTTGTGGAATTCTCTTATTTCGAGTTTTGAAAACAGATAACTAAAGAACATATGTCGAAATATTTATTTTTTGTTTGCACGCTGTTATTTTTTAAAAACGGTTACGCGCAAGTTGAATTGAAGCAAACAAGTTTGTTGGATGGGAAGATCGAACTTTTAATTCCTGAGAGATTAGGATATGTTCAGGAAGAGGAATTCAAAAAAATATACCCGAGTATTGCAAAAAAGCCATCTGTTGTTTTAATAAATGATGCAAAGAATATTGAACTAATAATAGATTACCGACCCCAGTATTCAATGGACAATAACGCAATTGATGGACCGTTGGATAGTCAATTGGAAATATTCAGGAAATCATTTCCGCAGTTGAAATTATTAAATAGAGAGATTAAGCAAGTCAACAAAAAGAATGTCGGAATATTGGAGTTCATTATTCCCGGAAAAGAATACTATGAATACTTTTTTATGTCTGACATAGATAGTAAACCTTTTATTTTTTCGCTAAGATTTCCTAAAACGCAAAGTGAAAGTTGGGTAAAAGCGGCAGATAAGATCTTGCAATCCCTGAAAATCATTGGATCTTATCCTCGTTTGGGAAAAGCAGTAGATAAAATTTGGATAAGTAACGATACAGTTGCTGTCAACGAACCTTTTTGTATTGAAGCATTTGTTAGTGCCTTTCCTGTTAACGAATATGATAAGATAATCTGGACCAAAGGTCAATTGGAGAAAAGAATGGAATATGTTTTCTCAGAACCCCGACTAAGTCATTCGGATCTGATAATCGCACCACAAAGTAGTATTAGTACAACCGATTCAGGAGTTATAATTAAATACATAGCAGTAGCCGGAAGACAGGGAATAATTCAGATTCCGGATTTCAAGTATAAAAAGAATGAAGAGTCATTCACTCTGAAAAACAAAAAAATTGTTGTGAAAAATGAAGTGATATCTTCTTCAGATAGTTTGAAAATTATAGATGAGATGAATCCAAAGGACCTTTTTGAAGTTAATCCTAAAAATAGTGTGAATTTTCAGGCAGGTAAAATCGAATTGAAACTGGAAAAAAATATTATTCATGCTAAGGTTGATGAGAAATTTTACATACAGTACATAACAAATTGTAAAGACAAGAATTTGAACTGGAGCGATCCGGATCTGAGTAATTTTGAAATTGTAAAGCTTCCCGGAAATGAATATTCTATGGAAATTATTGATGGAAAACCTGTTGAAAAGACACTAAAATACTATCAACTTATTGGAAGAACAAAAGGAACTTTTGAAGTTAAACCTGTAGTTGCTTCATGTGAAGAAAAGAGGATTGAGTCAGATGTTGTAACGATTATAATTGAGTAACAATTTTAATCCGGTTTGTATCGATTGAATAATTTGTGTAGTTTGGTTCAATGCAAATGAATTTTAAAGCAAAAAATGCATGAAGCCTATTTATAGCTGTAACCTTCAAATTGCTTTGTTGTTTTTGTTTTTTCTAATTACAGAATTGACTCTTGCACAAGCAACAGACTTACAATTAAAAAGCAAGCATGAATTAAACATCTCAATTTCATTCGGAGCAGCACTCCCTCTTGGTAAGTTTTCCGAATTTGTAGATCGTGATCAGTTTACATATCCTGCGAATATTATTGGTGGAGCAATGACAGGAACCAATTGTAAAATTGAAGGCCAATATTATTTCTCGGAAAAGATCGGATTTGTTTTAAGTGCAGGTAAAATTTCCAGTAAAATCAGGGCAGTTACATATGATCAGCTTTATCCCTGGAGAGGTCCGACTTTAGGTGGTGGTAGTTCTTCTGCATCGTTTGAATATAATTCCACAACTTGGAATGCTATGAATTTGCTTGCCGGTTTTACGACACGAATTAAAT
>JAGPCH010000221.1 GCA_018058125.1 Ignavibacteria bacterium
AGATATGGAAAAAGCTTTCTCAAATCTTCCGATAGAAGATAGCTGTCCGAGTGTAATTATTGCTGATACAAAACGAGGGAAGGGATTGCCTAGTATTGAGGCAAGAGCTGACAGATGGTTTGTGAACTTTACGGGTGAGGAAGTTGAGATGCTGCTGAAGGAACTGCATGGGGGGAAAGAGAGTGAGCTGACTTCTGAGACGATTGTAGCTCGATAGACGACTATGATTTGGAATGATTTTGAATAATTACTATGATTGTTTGAACTGTGAATCTAAATGAATTGGAATGATTACTATGATTATTTTCTAATTTTTAACTATCTATATAAGTTTTATGAAAATTATCTGTTTGGGTATTATGATATTTTTAATTTTAAATTCTTTTCAAATTATTAAAGCTCAAGATATTAAAACTTATAATTATGAATTAACAAAATCAAATGATACAGTTAGATGTGGATTTTATCTCAAACCATCTTATCCTAATCCTTTTGGTGCGGTTTATAATGTATATTTTGGAATTTATGATTCATCAAGTGTTTCAATAAAAGTTTACAATGATAAGACAAAAGATACAGTTTTATTAATTGATACAACTTTGGTTTCAGGAAATTATGTATTGGATTGGCGAAGTTTTAGTAAAAATATACTGTTTGGTTTGTATGTATGCGTGCTTGAATGTAAATATAGGAATAGAGGTGTATTTGCAGAATTTAAAGCATTTCAAAGTTTTATAATTATAAATTAGTGACTTCCGAATATTTACTAAAACATTTTATTAAAACTGGGGAAAGTGACTGAGTTGACTTCTGAGTCAATCGTGCTAGGTAGACTAAGATACCGGAATTTAAAATTAGTGTTTTTACTTTACTTATTTAACCATTTAACCATTTAACATATTTAACTAAATATTGACATACGAAGAATTACTAAAACACCTCATTGACACAGACGAACGCTTCATGATCCTCACGGCTGAAAATCGAGCTGCTATACGGAATCTGCCGAATCAGATAGGTGACAGATTTATAGACACGGGTATAACTGAACAAACGCTTATTGGTGTATCTGCCGGACTTGCTTTGCGGGGACGGATACCGGTTTCGCATGCGCTTGCCTGTTTTCTTACAATGCGTGCATTTGAATTTATCCGGACTGATGTCGGGATCGCTGATCTTCCGGTCAAACTCATCGGTGGATTTGCAGGATTTTTATCCGAAGCAAACGGTCCCACTCATCAGGCGATCGAAGATGTTTCAATCATGAGAGGAATTCCGAATGTGAATGTTTTCTGTCCGGCTGACGAACAGGATATGATGATCGGATTGAAGAAAGTACTGGAGAGCCCTAAGCCGTTTTATATTCGCTATAATAATCTTCCGCCGGTGTATGAACATTCAGAAAGTTTTGAGATCGGGAAAGCCGAAGTTGTAAGCGAAGGTAAAGATGTAACGATACTGGTCTATGGAGTTTTATTCAAACAGGCGATGGAGGCAAAGGCAATTCTTGAGGCAAAAGGAAAGTCAGTCGGTCTTATCAATCTCAGAACTTTAAAACCAATTGATGAAGAAGCAGTATTAAAAGCAGCTGCTAATTCAAAATTATTAGTAACACTTGAGGATCATTTTATTACAGGCGGACTTTTTACAATACTTGCGGAGATCTTTTTGAAAAATAAAATTATGTGTGATGTTCTGCCGATTGCATTGAATGACAAATGGTTCAAACCTGCGCTGATGAAGGATGTGCTGGAGTATGAAGGATTTACAGGTGAGAAGATTGCTGCTAATATTTTGGATAGAATGAATTGAAGACTTCTTTATAAACTTTACTAACTTAATAATCTTTACAAATTCACTTTAATGGCAAACAAAGTAACATTCAATAAAAACTATCCTGATATTTCCGAGTCGGATAAAATTTTCAAAAGAAGTGAAGGTCTGATCCCGGCTTATACACAAACACTGGCGAAAGGTCCGACACAATGGATCAAAGGCATTGCGCCAAAGTATCTGGTAAAAGGAAAAGGCTCGCATGTATGGGATGCAGACGGGAACGAATATATTGATTACAATATGGGCATTGGTCCGATCGTGCTTGGATACTGTTATGATAAAGTCGATGATGCAATAAGGAAACAACTTGAAAGCGGAATTACTTTTTCCTTAATGCACCCGCTGGAAGTAGAGTTGTCTGAAAAGATACGTGAAGTGGTTCCGAATGCAGAGTCAGTCAGATTTTCGAAAACGGGCTGTGATGTGACGACTGCGGCTGTGCGTGTTGCTAGAGCATTTACAAAACGAGAGAAAGTTTTATGCTGCGGATA
Organism: Ignavibacteria bacterium; assembly: GCA_018058125.1. Classification (GTDB taxonomy): domain Bacteria; phylum Bacteroidota; class Ignavibacteria; order Tepidaquicellales; family Tepidaquicellaceae; genus JAGPCH01. The sequence goes on from JAGPCH010000221.1 coordinate 2,328, forward strand.
TCACGGCTGGCACGACTGGTATATCGGAGTCACTGACAGGGATGCAGGAATTCCCAAAGCAATAAAGGATCTTACATATACTTTCAACTATAATGACATTGAATCTCTCAGGCAATCAATCGACGATGATACGGCTTGTGTCATACTCGAGCCGTTTGTATTTGAAGAGTCAAAGAAAGATTTTTTAAAGGAAGTTCAGGAAGTATGCAAAAAGAACGGAACACTTCTTATCTTTGACGAGATGTGGACAGGATTCAGAATAGCTGTCGGCGGAGCGCAGGAATATTTCGGAGTAAAGCCTGATCTTGCTGTTTACTCAAAAGCCATTGCTAACGGGATGCCGATATCAGTGATAACAGGCAGGGAAGATGTGATGAGATTATTTGACAAGGATGTTTTCTTCTTCACTACCTTTGGAGGGGAAGCTTTATCTATGGCAGCAGCGATGGCGACTATTGATGAGATTAAAACAAAGGATGTTCCGGGTAAATTAAGTGAACAGGGGAAAAAACTGAAAGATGGCTACAATCTGATAAAAAACGAACTTGGTATTGGTTTTACGAACTGTAATGGTTATAATTGCAGAACCATTATTACGTTTGACGGGGCATTCGGTAATGCACTGGAGATGAAGTCGCTTATGCAGCAGGAAATGATAAAACGCGGAATACTCTGGGGAGGATTCCACAATATGTGTTTTACTCATACTGATGAAGATATAGAATATACATTAAAAGCTTACAAAGAAGTTTTGCCTTTATTAAAGAAGGCAGTTGATGAAAATAATATTAAAGAATATTTAAAAGGTGAAAGTGTTGAACCGGTTTTCAGGAAGACAAGTAATTTTAATCTTAAGCCAAAGAAGAGTAATTAGAAAGATTTTTATCAAAACAATATCTTATTTCATAATTAACAGATAAATCAATTATGTCCAAAATAAAAGTTCGCGAAATTTCAATTGGAGACGGAGAAAGGGTTTATGTAATTGCTGAAATAGGAATTAATCATAATGGTTCTCTGAAGCTTGCCAAAAAGCTCATTAAAGCAGCAAAGGAAGCGGGTTGTGATGCTGTTAAATTTCAGAAAAGAACTCCCGAACTATGTGTTCCAAAAGACCAGTGGAATATCGAAAGAGATACTCCCTGGGGAAGAATGAAATATATAGACTACAGGCACAAGATAGAATTAAGTTTTGATGACTATCTGGCAATAGACAATTACTGCGCAAAGAAAAGGATCGATTGGTTTGCATCCTGCTGGGATGAAGAATCAGTTGATTTCATAGAACAGTTCAATCCCCCATTATATAAAGCTGCATCAGCATCTCTGACAGATCACAATTTACTTATCAAGAAAAAGCTGACAGGTAAACCGCTGATCATATCTACAGGAATGTCTTCATTAAAAGAGATCAACAGAGCGGTAAAGAAAGCCGGTTCGGAAAATCTTTTAATAGCGCACTCTACATCTTCTTATCCCTGCAGGCTGGAAGAGCTGAATATAAAAGTTGTCAGAACATTAAAACAGATATATCCTGAAATTCCGATCGGATATTCAGGTCATGAAACAGGTTTATCCCCTACACTTGCAGCAGTTGCGCTCGGTGCATCATTCATTGAAAGACATATTACGCTTGACAGGGCGATGTGGGGAACTGATCAGGCAGCATCTGTAGAAGCAGGCGGTTTTAAAAAACTTGTTCAGAATATACGGGATGTAGAAAGATCTCTTGGTGATGGGGTAAAGAAAATATATGAAAGTGAAATGCCTCAGAGGAAAAAACTAAGACGGGTAAGTCATTAAAAGA
>JAGPCH010000222.1 GCA_018058125.1 Ignavibacteria bacterium
GTCAGATTCTCCGAATCCTTTTTCTCCATCTTCATTACCGTCTTCCGGGTTTTCTTCTATGGTACCGAGCACATTTCCAAAGTCTTTCCTGTATTCGCCTAATCTTTCATCATCCGGCATGTACACTATTGTTGGTACAGAATTTATTATGCCAAGCTGGTTAAGCATCGAAGCTACTATGATTGCCGAAAATGGATTTGAAGTGCTGATCTGATCCTGAAATGCATCCGCTACAATTGTATTCTGCAGATCAGGAGGAAGTATCTTTGACGGGTCTTTGTCCATAGATCTGAACTTATAAACTTTTCCGTCCGCTCCGGTAAATCTTAATGACTTTGTCTGCAAACCACCTCCACGCTTAAGCGGAGTCAATCCTCCTGCATATTTATTCAGATCTATGATGTCAGCTTCAAATGGCGTCGTCCAAAGATCCCTCCAGTGCTTGCCGAGAAATATCTCTGCTAAACCGCTGATATCATACTCGCTTCCTGCCACCACTTTTTTCTTTCCTGAATAATAATCAGCCGACTTTCCGGTATCAGACTGAGAAAGCGTATAATTCCCGGATAGAAATAAAATTAAAAATAAAAAAATTGTTCTCATAAAATGTTTAATTGATTTCAACTTAAAGTAAAATCTGATTTACTAATATGATGTATGAGGTAAAATATGAATTGAAGATTACCCAATACCCACTACCCACTACTCACTACTTTTTTAACATTGGATATACTACAATATTAGCATGATCATCTTTACCTTCATTGCTGATATATAAAGTCCCGTCACTTGAAAATGTAATCCCTTCAGGCTGTGCATGGATATTGCCGTGAAGTTTTTCTTTACCTAGTAATTTGCCTTCATTGGATATTTCTACGATCTCGTTTCCGTTAGCTGCTATGATAAAAAATGTTTCTGTGAGCGGATCAAATGCAATCCCCGAAGGATTAAAATAGCTTTTGATCTCAGATCTTTTCAGGATAAATCTTGGCTCGGGATTGAATTTCATATCGGATAATGAAAAAGAATATACCGCTTTGTCATCTCTGTCGTCTGTACCTGATTTCGCTTTGGTCACCATCAGCAAAGTATTTGTCTTCGGATCAAAACATAATCCTTCCACGTCATTTTTCTTGTTAAGATCGGTCTTGTATAAATTGTATTTAACTGATTCATTATCTTCACCTTCGCTGAATTCATAAATCTCTCCGTTACTGTGAAGCATGTAAAATTTATTGTTTGCATATGCTATATCTTCAAAGTCTTTTCTTATGGGCGGATCTCCGAGATAAAATCTTTTAATGACTTTACCGCTTTGATAATCAAGCTGATAAACTATACCTGTTTCATCCTGCTGACAAAACATTCTTCCGTCAGGTGTCATGGTTATTCCCGAGATCTCTTTTAACTCATTTGGAAGTGTAATTATCAGCGGTGTTTTAGAAGCTATATCATATTTTGCTAATTCGCTGTTTGAGATTTCATCTGATACCTGCGAATTATTAACTTTATCATCCGGATTATCAGATGATTTATCCGTAGTAGTCTGATCTTTTGAACAGGAAGAAAAAATCAAAACAATCAGAACAGAGAATAACATTGAAGTTTTTGAATGCATGGATTTTAAAATTTTTCAATAATGTTAAAAATATATAAAAAATAATATAGTAAAATTCTTGTTAAACATTTTAAGACCACAGCTGTCCAAATCGATTTTTATACGTGCTATAAAATTTGATTAAGATTTACATTCAAGGATAATTTTCCTTTTCCCGAAACTACCTCACCGCGCCTTAAACCTGTACTTACTTATTCCGGATTGTCCCAATACTAATTAAAATTTAACGCAGAGATGCAGAGCAGCAGAGAAAACCTAAAATTAAAGTCTCTGCTTCTCTGTGGCTCTGCGTTTAAAAAGATCCTGAAGCTTTAAGATAACTTCTTTAAAAGAAAGGGTTTTGCAGAGGGTTTATTATGATTGTTATCAGTTTACTAGTTTAAAAAACATTAAAAATATTTTTTTTGTAATGAAAACGTTTGGACTGATGTGCTTTAAGAAATATCCCGGAATAACTTTAGGAATTTTATATTCAATTAAATCTTTAAATTTAATCTGTATTAAGTTAATTTTGTTGAAAATTAATTATAAATGAAAATAATATACTTCGTACTTGCTGTAGCTTTTCTATTCACACAAAACATTTTTTCACAGTCCGTAACAGAAACAGAAATTTTTAATCTTACTTACAAAGGTGACGCGGATCCTTACTTCCTTAAATATGATAAATCGGGAACGAACTATGCTTATGTTTACAGAATAAATGATGAAAACAAAAATTTTATCATTTCTCCAAAAAATCTTTCCGATAAGTATGACTATGTTGAGCCAATGCAGATTATATTTGATAACGAGGGAAATTATTATACCATAGCTACCGACTATAAAGTGGATTACGGAGCGGATAATTATTTTCTGATAATAAACGGGGAACAGATAAAAAACTATAATTATATTGAGCAGTACAGCACTTACCTGAATAAAAAAGGCGAGTATGTATTTATTTTCAAGACCAATGAAAAATACAGGATCGGATATTACAGCATTAAGTCCGGATTCAGACAGTCTGAGGAATATGACAATGTAAGACCGGCTTTTGACAGTGAAATGCTTTCTAATCAAATGGAAGGAGATATGGTTGCCTATGATGATAAATATTTTTTTAAAAACAAAAACGGTGAAAGAGCTTTTCTTGTAACCAAAAACGGCAGGACCTCTATATTGTTTGATTCAGAAGAAATAAAAACCGATTACGGGGATATTAATGAAAGCAGTCTTACTTACAATAAAAATAACGAACTCAGCTACATTGCCAAAAAGACCGGAAGATTCTATGAATATGCCGGCGGTGAATTTGTAGTGTCCGGAGATAAGACCTATGACAGCTTCGGGATTGTCACTATGCCGCTTGTATTCAATGAGAATAATGTTCCTACATATGTAGCAGGGGATTCTTTAGCAGACTATAAATATTCATATTATGTAGTATCCGGTAATGAGAAACAACCGTTTCCGTCTGATGCAAGCTATGCGGATTTCCCGCCGAATTTCAGCGCAGGTATTTCGGATCTGAAATTAAAGAGTGACGGTACTGTTTCCTATATCGGAAATGGCGAAATGATGATCACTTCATCAAACATAAGTGAAGACGGCAATTCTTATGATGACTATTTTACAAAATCATTTCTCGTGGAAAATAACAAAGCCTTCGAACTGGGATATAATATTAATCCCATTAAATATAATTCCGGAGGCGACATGCTTTATTCAGGAATTGCAAATATCAGCAAGAAAGAAAAACTTCTTATGATGAATTATGGCGCCAGCAGGATCATTCTCAATAAGAAAAAATTTGATGATATTTATGATTATGGTTTTACTCCTGCGGGTGATGTTTATTACTCAGGTCTGACCTATGAGAATGAAGCTTCGAATAAAAAATATGAATCATCGTTTTATATCGGGGATAATCTGATTGGAAATTATAATTTTGTAGCATATCAGTATTACAAAGATTCATCTTATATTCTAACTTTCAACCCCGAAGGCAAATATGCTTTTGCTGCGGAAAAGTACATAGACTCGGCAAACGGGAAATATGTAATTGTTACAAATGATGGCGAACTTCCATTCCCTGATAATTATTCTAAGTCCGACAGATTCCTTTATATCTCAAATCTCATGTATTCCGGTAACGGTAAACTTTTTTATATCGCTGATACGAAACTCGAACCGGAAACTTATGTCGCTACAAAAGAGGCTTTTGTGAATAATGTTTCACTAGGCAAAACCTATAATTCGGTTTATGATTTCAGCTATGATGAATCGATAAATGAGGTCTCATTCATTGCTTCGAGAGGAAAAGTGATCTATCTTGTAAGAGTAAAACTTTAACTCCCCGGATGGTCATTTCCAGTCTATAATATCAATTTTAATCCCGTCGCTTTCCATTACTATGGCGGCGTCATGATCAGTTCTGTAAATTTTTGTACCGGATCTTTCGAGGCGATTTAAAACTATGTCTGAGGGATGATTGAACTTGTTGAACTTGCCGCAGGATATTACTGCTATGC
>JAGPCH010000223.1 GCA_018058125.1 Ignavibacteria bacterium
CTGCAGACTTTTCATCTGTATATTTAAATTCCGTATCGCCTTTTTTACTGAGATAAATATTCTGTAGAATCATATCACCGGTTCTCGTAAGTGACTCGGAGTCTTCACAGTGACTAAGCTGAATTTCAATCCCCATCAGCTTCTTAACTATATCAGCGATCTTTTTCTCAACAACTGCGATATTCCTGTCTTTTAGATCATCCGTTTTTTCTGTTATGAATTTTACTTTTAAAAATTCAATTATCAGTTCGTTGATATTTTTAAATTCAGTCTTTTCGAAATTGTTCAAGTGTTCAGTTTCGATAAGAGAAAGATGAACCAAGTCATCATTTCTGTAAATATAATATCCGGGTGTCTCAAGCTTTTTATCAATTTTCTTAAACTCATTTTCAATATTGCCTATAGTAATATCATCAGTCAACTGATCCTTTGTTATGTTCAGTCTATGCAGCATTTCTGAAGTGTAAATATTCCCGAATCGTTTATATCTCAGTTTTAAAATATCCGAGACTTTTGAATTTGCCGGAATGTCAATTGAAGGATATTTTGGAGCGGGGAGAATATCGGTTATGTTCTTACCGGCATATTCTTCTTTGTTTTTAAAAGCGTTGATAACCGTTTCGTTTTCGGTAAGGAAAGAATTTGCTTTAGAGGAATACATGATGAAAATTATATTCACATTATTATCCAATACAAAACAAATTGCTCTGTCATTGTTATGCAGCTTTACTTCACATATTTTGCTGCCAACTATTTCTTCAAACAATGATGCGAAATTTCTCTTGGCTTTTGAATATTGATTTTTAGTAATAATATAGTTGTAGTCTTTTTCGATAGAGAACTCCAGCATGAAGGAATGTCTTTCTGTACCTGAATCACCTGAGATCTCAAAAAGAAGTTTGTTTTTCTCCTGAGTATAACAGTCTTCAATGATCTTTCCTGAGAGTTCTTTATTCAGATTTTCCGCAGTTTCTTTTATGGTAAAGTAATTATTCAGCATGATTTGAAATATATCCAAAATAGATTCAATGAGTTTACAAAAAAAGAATAAAATCAGTGTATAAACAATTTGGAATAATTTCAAAACTGCTAAAGTTAAAATTAATATTTCTTAAAATATCAGGCTTTTATCTGTTAGTTAAAAATTAAATTCCATATTTTTGGAAAAATAATCTTATCACTATATGGAACAGACTATTACAAGTATCACCGAAGAAGCGTCGGATTTTGTTTTTCATCTTATGAAACTGAATTTACCGGGAGTCTATGTATATCATAATTACAGGCATACTACGGAGGTTGTAGAATTTGTAAGGAAGCTTTGTAAAAAATCAGATGTTTCCGAAGGAGATACTGAAATTGTGACGCTTGCAGCCTGGTTTCACGATACAGGATATATTGAAAAATCTGAAAATCATGAAGAGGTAAGCGCTGAAATCGCTTCCAAATTTCTTAAAGAGAAAAATTGTCCTGAAGATAAAATATTTAAAGTCATTGAATGCATAAAAGCTACTAAATATCCTACCAGTCCGAAAAACCTTCTTGAAGAGATCATTTGTGATGCGGATCTTTATCATATCGGAACAAAAGATTACGAGGATAAATCTGATCTGCTGAGAGTAGAATGGGAAAAATCCAAAGACAAGATCTATACAGAACAGGAATGGCTAAAACTTAGTATTGATTTTCTTTCGAATCATAAATTTTATACAAAACATGCAAAGAAGAATCTTGAGGAAACTAAATTAAATTCAATTTTAAAACTTCAGAAATCATACAGGAAAAGAATTGAAAAAATTGAAAGTGATAAAATTAAGAACGAAAAAATAGAATTTGAAAAATTAAAATTAGAATCGAAAAAAGATACAAACTCCAAAGCTGACAGGGGAATTGAAACTATGTTCCGAAATACTGTCAGAACTCATGTAGAGTTCAGCGGTATGGCAGACAATAAGGCAAACATAATGATCAGTGTAAATACTCTTATCATTGGCGGCATAGTCACACTTCTGCTTAGAAAACTCGATTCAAATCCGCAGCTTATCATTCCGACCCTTATGCTTGTAATTGTTAGTCTTGTTTGTATCGTATTCGGTGTGCTCGTGACAAGACCAAATATTACTTCCGGTAAGTTTACTAATGAAGACATCAAGATGAAAAGAGCTAATCTCTTATTCTTTGGAAATTTTTTCAATATGGAGCTGAAGGAATTTCAGTGGGGAATGAATGAAATGATGAACGATAAGGAATTTCTTTACGGGAGCATGATAAAGGATTTTTATTTTCTCGGACAGGTGCTCGGTAGAAAATACAAGTACCTCAGAATTTGTTACACGATCTTTATGTATGGTTTAATAGCTTCTGTCATTGCATACATAATTGCTTTTATGTACATCCCGGTTCAGGATTTTGATACTTTTTAATAAAAGTTGAAAGTTGAAATTTAAAAACATTACATAATACACAATACTCAGTACTTAATACACAATACTAATTCAAATGAGCAAAACATTATATCTGATCCGTCACGCCAAATCCAGTTGGGATGATCCTTCATTAAAGGATCACGACAGACCTTTGAACAAAAGAGGTAAAAAGGATGCGCCATTTATGGCAAACATTCTAAAAGAAAAAAATATTATCCCGGATCTGATAATCTCAAGTACAGCAGAGAGAGCAATAGAATTTGCAAAAGTATTAGCTGAAGTACTTGATTATAAGAAAAGCAATATTATATCAGACAAAGATATGTATCTTGCAGGGGAGTCGGAAATGCTTGCGATACTGAATAACGTTGATGATAATATTGAGACATTGTTCATGGTAGGACATAATCCTTACATAACATCTTTTGCAGTCAGATTAAGCGGGCATTCCATTGATAACATTCCTACTTCCGGCATTGTAGGCATAAAATTCGAAATAGATAAATGGAAAAATGCTGAAATTGGAAAAGGCGAGTTTATTTCATTTGATTATCCTAAAAAATATCAGCAGTCGTAATACTTTATCTTTTTTCTTCAACAGCAAATAATTCAAGCTCTCTTTCTTTTCCTCTTAAGATAATATTGCCCATACTTTCAACATTATAGTTTCCGCTGATATCGAGTTCATTATTGAGTTCTTCAGAGATCAGAACTCGTTTTTTATAATTGTTGCATTCGGCTTGAATCCGGGCAGCCGTATTGATGGTATCCCCGTGATATACAATATCCTTTTTGATCTCTCCCATCTCTCCTGTGATTACAGGACCGATATGAATTCCTGCTTTGAACTCAGGGTAAACTCCGTATCTTTCTAAATAATATTCTTTTTTTAATAATATTTTATTCTGAATTGCAAAAAAGAGGTTAATGCAATTATTGTATTCAATGCCATCTTCCGGTTTCCAGGTAAGGACAACTTCATCTCCTACATACTGATAGATCGTACCTTTATATTCAAGTATCGGATCAGTCATGTCATGAAAAAAATCATTCAGGAATTCATGATTCTTAAAGAGACCAAGCTTTTCTGCAATTGTAGTCGAAGACTTCAGGTCAAGGAACATGAATATGAGCTCCTCTTCCAGCGGCTGCTGATATTTTCCTCTTAGATAGTTCAATAATACATTTTGTCCGAGAAGTCTGTTAATCTGAAGAATGAAATTAATTATAAAGCTAAGCAGAATCAGATATATCATGATATCGAAGAATTCCTCGCTTTTTATATAGTCCATCATAGTGCCGCCGTTGTCTCTTATAATATCATAATATTGTTCGCCGAATCGCGCGCCTAAATTTAAAATCCCGACTAAAATTATAAGTATAGCTGATACCGCTACAAAGAATAATGTCCGGATTATAAGCGTAGCAGTAAATGATATCCTCCGGAATTTTTTTGAAAAGAAATAAATATCGACAGTTGAAATAATCAAACCAAAGAAAAATCCAATCAGAAGATCATCAAGTATTGCAAAAGGTTTTAAACCATGATCAATCAAAGCCAGTACAATTGCTCCGATTGAAGTAGCAATTGTAAAATATTTTATGGACTTAAGATTTCTTTTGGTTTGCCGTGATAACTTCATTCTTTACAGTTAGTAGTTAATAGTTAGTAGTTAATAGTTAATAGTTAGTAGTTAATAG
>JAGPCH010000225.1 GCA_018058125.1 Ignavibacteria bacterium
TATGGGAGACGATAAAATAAACGAGTGTGTATATAAATTCATAAGCAAAAACATTTATGATGAAAAAAACAGGGAAGCAAACATGGACATTCTTGACGAGGGAGATCTTTATGTCGCAGATTTTGATAATAATAAATGGCAGTTACTCGATATTGAAAAAAGACCTGAATTAAAAAATGTATTCAATTCGCAAGCTGAAGTACTTATAAATTGCGATAAGTCATCTAAGCTTGTCGGCGGCACAAAATGCAACAGACCTGAAGACATTGAGATCAATCCTGTAGACAGTTCTGTGTTTATATCTTTTACAAATAATTCAGATAAGAAAGACTATGACGGGAGCATAGTCAGGATCATTGAAAAGAATAACGACTCTGCCGGTCTTGAATTTGAGTGGGAAGTGTTTGCAACCGGCGGAGTAGATGCAGGATTTTCCTGTCCGGACAATCTGACTTTTGACAAGCGCGGAAATCTTTGGGTATTGTGTGATATTTCATCATCCAAACTCAATAAAGGCAGATACACTTCATTCAAAAATAATTCAATGTACATGATACCGACTTCGGGAGATAATAAAGGCAAAGCATTCAGATTTGCATCCGGACCTGTTGACTGTGAAATGTGCGGAGGGAGTTTTACACCGGATGAGTCTACAATGTTTATATCCATTCAGCATCCGGGTGAAAATTCACTTACACAGGAAAATCCAACTAGTAGGTGGCCGGAATTCGGGAATGATATTCCGAGACCGGCAGTGATTGCCATAACCGGATTCAGAAATTAGTTACGAATTACGAATTACGAATTACTAACATTTTTTATTTTTTGCAAATTTATGAGTTATGAATACTCCCTGAAGTGTCCTAAAAATTCACAGATTAATATTTTATCTAAATTGATTTGGAAAAGAACTTAACTGCAAATAACGGAAACAGATTTTCTAAATATACAGCAGAGTTCATCGGAACTTTTGCGCTCATCTTTTGCGGAACAGGTGCAATCGTAATCAATGAGCAAACCAACGGATCAATCGGTCATATTGGAATAGCTATTACATTCGGACTCATCGTCCTTGCTATGATCTATTCATTCGGTCCTGTATCCGGCGCACATATCAATCCCGCAGTCACAATTGGTTTTTATGCCGCCGGAAGATTTCCCGGAAGAGAGATACTGCCTTATATAATCAGTCAGCTTGCCGGAGCTTTTTCTGCAACGCTTGTTCTGAAATTCTTATTCCCGGCAAATCAAAATCTCGGATCGACATTACCACACGGAAGTTCGATGCAGTCATTCATACTCGAATTCATACTTACCTATTTTTTAATGCTAGTCATACTTAACGTTGCGTTAGGTTCCAAAGAGATCGGAATTTTAGCCGGTATCGCAATTGGCTCGACAGTCCTGCTCGAAGCAATGTTCGCCGGACCAATAACGGGAGCTTCCATGAATCCTGCCCGTTCCATTGCACCGGGAATAGTTTCGGGAAATGTAGATACACTATGGATCTACTTTATCGCAACAACTCTCGGCGCTGTCGCAGCATCTTTTACCTGGAAAAAGATGGCCGGGAAAGAGTGAATCGATTTGGGATTTGGGATGTTTGATTTGGGATTTAAAACTAAAGCAACCTGCCTTTTAACTTTTAACTTTTAACTTTTAACTTTTAACTTTTAACTTTTAAAAACAGTTTTTGAACAGTTGAATTTATGTTTCCAATACTGTATTTTTATCAAAACAAAATCAGACAGAGTTTTATTTCTCCTTAAAATTTATTTACAAAAAAAATACTATGCAAACTTTCCTGCAAAAAAATAAAGTAAAATTAATAGTCTCCGCACTTGCAATTCTCTTTGCCCTGTATATATACAGCGGTATCACCGAGCATTCTGTAATCCCTGATCATATACATTCAATAGACGACAAAGCTCCGGCTGACAGAACTGATGAAGACAATATTATTATCCTCGAACGAACCATTCAGAATGAACCCAAAAATGTGACGGCTATGATCGAAGTGTCTGAACTTTATGTAAAAACCGGCGACACGAAATCTGCTAAGAAAGTTTTAAACAAAGCCCTTGAGATTGATCCGTATAATAAAACTGCTGAAGAAAAGCTTAAACAGTTGGATTGATACAACTTATTCTCACAACTTATACTTAAACAATTCAGCCACAATTTTATTGTACTCCATATCCATTTCAAGATACTTATCAACTGAAGTATAGTAAAAACTTAATTCCATAAAATAATCCAGTATTGAGGTCTCACCGAAGTTCAGTGCATTCAACAAAAGCTCTTCGCTGTTGATGGATGCCAGTGTCAACTGATATTCACTATATTGATATCTTTGTAACGGGTTTCGGTGGAATTTACTTAATTAACTTTTCCTATTGCAATTCTTTCTTCATACTTATATATTTGCACTGTGAAAAATCTCTTCAAAAAAATATTCTCAGTTTATATATTAGTTCTTGTATTCATTCCGTGTTCGGATAGCTGTTTAGACAGAATCTGCAACAACAGTGATAATATTCACCTTGAGCAATCAGCAGAAGATTTTCAAAATGACGTCTGTACTCCAATGTGCACATGTATTTGCTGTAATACCATTGTTACAGTATCGGAGAATTTCACTTTCGAAAATTTCACTCACAATTCAAATTTCTCAATCCAGGATATTTCAAAATTCACAAATTCATTCTTAGAAAACACCTCTCCTCCTCCTAAGTCATAAATTAATTTAAATAAATTCTAATTCATCGGACTGTTTAAAAAAACAGTTGATGCTCATTTATATTTTTTATAAAAATTAATTTATGATAAACAAAATAATTGCTTTTTCGATAAAGCAAAAATTAGTAGTCGCATTTTTGGTATTAATGCTGATATTACTTGGGATATTTTCTGCCATTAAACTTCCTATTGACGCTGTACCGGATATTACAAATAATCAGATCCAGATAATTACATCGAGTCCTACATTATCTGCCACTGAAGTTGAACGGTTCATAACTTATCCTGTTGAAATCGCAATGAAGAGCCTTCCGGATATAGTTGAAATGCGTTCTATTTCAAAATTCGGAATATCCGTGGTGACGGTAGTTTTTGAGGATAATGTTGAAACATATTTTGCAAGAAACCTGGTATTTCAAAAGCTGAAAGAAGCTGAAGAAAGTATGCCTGAAGGTCTCGGTAAACCGGAGATGGCGCCGGTCAGCACAGGTCTTGGTGAGATCTACCAATACATTGTGAGACCTGAAAACCTGAGTGATACTTCTTACAGTGATATGCAGCTTCGGACCATTCAGGACTGGATAGTTAAAAGGCAATTGCTCGGAACAGAAGGCGTAGCAGAAGTCAACAGCTTCGGAGGTTTTGAACAACAATATCATGTTCTCATAAACCCTGATAAATTAAGAGGCTATAACCTGACACTCAGGGAGATATATGACGCTGTAATTAATAATAATAGTAATGTTGGAGGTGGATATATAGAAAAAAATTCTGATCAGTATTCGATCAGAGGAATCGGATTGATAGAAAATATTGAAGACTTAAATTACATTGTAGTAAAGACCGAACATGGAATTCCAATATATCTTAGTCAGGTAGCCGAAATAGAATATGGCAAAGGACTGAGAGTCGGCGGAGTGACACAGGACGGTAACGGCGAAGTTGTCGCCGGAATAGTAATGATGCTGAAAGGTGCAAACTCAAGAGAGGTCGCACAAAGAGTTCATGAAAAAATAGAAGAAATAAAGCCCTCACTTCCCGAAGGAGTGACAATAGATGAATTTTACAACAGAGAAAACCTTATTGATAATACGATTAAAACAGTTGAAACCAATTTAATAGAAGGTGGTGTAATTGTAATTTTTGTTTTGGTCCTCCTGCTTGGAAATCTAAGGGCCGGCTTTATAGTCGCTTCAGTAATACCTTTATCCATGCTTTTTGCAATCATCATGATGAATCTTTTTAATGTGTCCGGTAATTTAATGTCACTTGGAGCAATTGATTTCGGATTAATTGTAGACGGAGCGGTTATTATAGTTGAATCTGTATTGGTTGCTCTTGCAGCAAAAATACATTTGAATAAAAAATCATTAGGGAAGGAAGTG
>JAGPCH010000224.1 GCA_018058125.1 Ignavibacteria bacterium
AAACTGAACGAACTCATAAAAAGCACTCATTCAGAGACAAATAAGATTGTAATGTACGAATCAACTAATTCCGCAAATGATCTGAATTCAATGCAAGTAAAAACAGGAAGCAACATTAGAGAAAGATGTTATTTATTAATAGGTCCGGAAGGCGGATTCAGCATAAATGAAATTAATTTACTCCAAAATAATCACTGGAAGATCAGTTCGCTCGGAGAGCGTAAACTCAGAGCTGAGACTGCTGCAATTGTATCTGTTTTTAACATTCTCATAAAAAATTAATTGGATTATGAAACTTAAAAATTTTCTGCTAATCTTAATTTTTGTATTTTCAGCAAATAAAGGATTTTCACAATTTGACAAACCGGTTCTCCGAATAGGATTTGGTATCAGCGAACCTTATAATGATCTGCGGGGGACTTATTATTCGGAAGAGATTCTCGGTTCATTTTATGTTCAGACTATCAATCCGGATTTCATGACAAATAATTATGGAGGAAAGACCGGTATGAATTTTTTCGGTAAAGGAAAAATAAATTTTGATAAATATTCGACAGTAAGAGGTGTTCTGAATCTGAATTTCAATACATTCAACACATTTGAATCGGCTCAGAGCGGAAATATAGGTGTCCAGGTAATTAACATTAATAATGTACTCGATACTGTGATCACAAGTATAAGCAATGATTATACATTCAGTAATTTCGGTTTAGGGCTGGGACTTGAGTTAGCTCCGACATCCTTTACAAATCTTGTAAGTCCGTTCTTCGGAGGATATTTGTCTTTTAATTTTATGAACGGAGATCTGTCGAGAACTGAAAACCGTGTGGATACAGTATCACTTGAATTTTCGGATTTCAGAATTGGAGTAACGTTTGATGCCGGGATAGAGGCAAAGTTAAGTCAGAATTTTGGATTGGCAGTTGGTTTTAAATATGAACTTGGAAATCTGCTTTATCAGAATACCGCAGGAGGAATAGCTGATGCGATAGAATACGGTAAAAGCAATGCTTCGATAAATGATGCTGAGGGAAGATTTTATTCAAGTATTTACGGTCCGGTACTTACATCCATAAGGAGGGAAGTGCAGGCTAAAAAGAAAGAGATCAACTGGGGTACAATTTACCTAGGAGTTAATATTGGATTTAATTCTCCCGAAAATAAGAAACCTAAAACTGTAAAATAACTCAAGGATGAGGATAGTCAACCTTAACATAAAAACATTTGTCATTTTGCTTAGCATTTTAATTTTAAGTGAAAATGTTTCAGGTCAGAATAAACCTTTTCTTCAGATAGTGACCGGACTCTCTTTTCCCGGAGATAGTTTTTCAGGAGATCTGATCACTACTACATCCAATGGTACTATTTTTATAAATGAAGATTTTGTAAAGACCAATTATGCCGCATCCACAGGTATTAATATTACAGGAGTATTGAAATTTCCAATAGAAAGCAAAGGGATACTTCTTGCTGCACTTACAGGTTCGTACACAAGTTTCAATACATTCCGCAGAAGTGATCTCGGTATAACAGTTGTAAACAATGTAGAAGATGACGTCAATTTTGAAAGTGATTTTTCAGCTTCTACATTCGGACTCGGATTTGAAGTTTCACCAGCTCCAAATTCTGCAATTAATCCTTTTATAAATTCAAGTTTATCATTAAATTTGCTTGCTTTGTCATTAACAAGAAATGACGCGCTTAATATTATTTTCCGTGATTCTTTCAGAATGGGTGTGCTTGCAAATGCCGGAGTAAATATTAAAATAAATAACGAATATTATTTTACAGTTAGTGCCGGATATCATTTCAGTAATCTGTTTTTTAAAAGCAGCAGTGATTCATTTGAAGACAGAGTAACTTATTCAAGAGAAAACATACCGATAAATGATGAAGAGGGGAGCTTTTATACAAATTTGTCAAATCCGGATATTTATCCTCAGTATGTAAATGGAACAACCAAAAAGGTTAACTGGCTGAATATAAATATCGGGATCAATATAATACTTGGAAAATAATTTAAAATATATTTTATTAATTAAAAAAATCTCATGAAGTTAAAAACTTATTTCAAATCTTTAATTTATTTGTTTTCTGTGTTCTTATTTGTTTCCTTGATTACAGGTTGCGATAAAAAAGAAAATACGGAAAATGAAAAGCAGAAGACGGATGAAACTGCTAAAAACAACGAAACAAAAAAAGAAGAAACTCAAAAGACATCTCCCGGTAAAGAGCTTTTCTACATGAAATCATCTGTTAATAATATTGCTTGTGCAGATTGTCACAGTGACGGAACAAATTCTACTAAGCCGCTTACCAGATTTTTTTCAAATATTCAGGGAGCTAATAAAAGAACATCAACTTACAGTGGTAAATTTACTGGCGAAGAAGTCTTAAAAAATGCAGGAGGTGCAACTGTCTGCTGGGAATCTTATGAAAGGATGAAAACTCCGTTGACTGATGAACAGATAAATGCACTTAATGAATACTATGCTTCAGTTGCAACCGGTGATTCACCTAATGAAATTAAGTATGAAACAATTGCATTACCAACCCGTGATAAGGCTAAATTAAAAATTGAACAAAAAAATATAATGGCATTGACGCCTGATCCGGGAAGGGGAGCAATGGAATTTAATAATGCCTGCAGCTCTTGTCACGGTGATCTTGCTTTTGTAAAAAAAGTGCCGGATATTTTTGATGAATTTGAAGGTAATGAGAAATCAATAATATATAATGTAAGATTAGGTGACGGTGCTATGCCTTTCTTTGATAAAACAAGATTGACAGACCAGATGCTTGCCAACATTTCAGCATTTATAATGCAGCAAAATAAAAAGTAAATTATATCAACATAAATTAAAAAAGAGGATAAGAAAAAATCTTATCCTCTTTTTTTTATTTATAAAATAAATTTTTCAGATAAAAAGTAAATACAGAATAATTGCAACTACTCCTGCAACGGAAATTGTAGTGTAATCCTGTATTACACCAGTCTGCAATTTTCTCCAGTCAAATCCGATGTTTGAAATGTATCGTGCAATTCCATTTACTGCACCATCAATAATTTTTATGTCAAATATTTTCCAAAGGAAACCTTCGGAAGTTTTTTTAATTGGTTCTACAACTAATGTATCGTATGCTTCATCTACATAATATTTATTTTCAAGTACTTTACCGAAGCCTGAAGCAGGTTCGAATTTTTCTTTTTTGGAATAGATCTTATAAGCCCATATTATACCGATCAAAGAAGTGACGATTGCCAGTCCAATCAATAAAAACTCTGTTGTATATGTTGGCTCTTCTACCGGATGAATAGTTTGAAGCACAGTAGTAGCTTTAAAGAAAATAGGATCCAGCCATTCTTTAAGATAGGTATGAAATCCAAAAGCATGGGGAATTCCAATAAAGCCGCCAATAGTAGATAAAATGGCAAGTATGATCAAAGGAATTGTCATTGTAGCCGGGGATTCATGAGGATGCACTTTGGTTTCATCATAGCGGGGTTTTCCGTAAAAAGTGAGTGTTACCATTCTGAACATATAGAAAGCTGTCATACCCGCAGCAAATAATGCTACAATCATCAATCCAAGACCTACTTCCTTATAAGTTTCAAATACAATAGCATCTTTACTGAAAAATCCTGACAGCGGGGGAATTCCGGCAATAGCAAGTGAACCAATAAGAAAAGTAATATAAGTGATCTTCATTTTACTTTTTAATCCGCCCATCTTAAGAATATTCTGCTCTTCATGCATTCCGTGAATAACAGATCCGCTTCCAAGGAATAATAATCCTTTAAAGAAAGCATGAGTGATAAGATGAAAAACTGCTACCCAATAAGCGCCAGTTCCTAATGCAATGAACATAAATCCTAATTGTGATACAGTGGAATAAGCAAGTATTTTCTTAATGTCATCTTGTTTTAAAGCTATTGTAGCAGCAACAATCGATGTAAGTAATCCAATAAAAAATATTGTTTGGGAAGCAACGGGGGATAGAGCATACAACAAAGAAGTACGCGCAATAAGATAAACACCTGCTGTAACCATAGTTGCTGCATGTATAAGCGCAGAGACAGGCGTAGGACCTGCCATAGCATCAGGAAGCCAGACAAACAATGG
>JAGPCH010000226.1 GCA_018058125.1 Ignavibacteria bacterium
GTCTTTGATAGTTAAAAAGTATTGAGTAATGAGTATTGTGTATTGAGTAAGTTTTTAAACCTATACTCTAAAAAAATAACTTGAACCGTGATACGAATTGTAACTCGTAACTTGTAATTTGTAATTTGTAATTTGAAACTAAATATTTCTGTCGTAAGGAATGATCTTGTCCCACTCATCAGCGCTTGATCTGGCAACCACTGCAACAACAGGCTCAGTATCGCTCATGTTAAAAACTTCATGCGGCACTCCTGGTTCGATGAATATAAAATCACCGGCAGTATTCTCTACTATCGTTTTACATCCCGGACCGTATTCATGTCTGACATTTCCTTCCATGATGTAAAGCATTAATTCGAATCCGTCATGTATGTGCGCATATGCAATTCCGCCGGGCGGGATCGTTGCGACATTCATGGAGAGATTTTTCGAACCGACATTCTTTGATGACATTCCGAGTTTGTACTGAATGTTATTCCAATCGCGGCAGTTCTCGCTTCCTCTGATGACAGTGATTCCGTTTCCTTTTTCGACGTTTTGGTTGAGATCTGTTTTTTCTGACATGGTTCTAAGTATTAAGTATTGTGTATTGTGTATTGTGTATTGTGTATTGTGTATTCAATTTACAAATCCTTTTTATAAATTTAAATACTCCTATAAAAAATATTCATATTCAAAAAGTGTGAATGTTTTCGAGTGTTTCCCCTCTCCCGATTTTTTTGGGAGAGGGGTCAGGGGAGAGGGTGTTAATGGTTTGTATTCTTTCTTTCAATTATTTCCCTAACGCCGATCTGAATATCACCCAGAGTATCTTCACACCTGCTTTGACCGAACCGCTGATCGTCCCGGTCACCTTCGATTCACCTATCCTTTTTCTGTAGCTTACAGGCACTTCCGTACATTTCATCTTCAGCTTTGCTGCCTTGATCTGCATCTCGATTGTCCAGCCGTAATTTTTATCAGCCATGTTCATTTTTTTCAGCGATGAGATCTTCACTGCTCTGAATGGTCCAAGATCTGTAAACGAATAATTCCAGATAAGTTTTATGAGTCTTGTCGAAAGCCAGTTTCCGAATAATGCCTGCGGGAGTAATGCGCCTTCTTCAGTCAGTCCTTCTTTCATTCCGAATATCCTCGAACCAAGCACCATATCATAATCATCTTTAATGATCAGATCAACTATTTTTGTCATTTCTCCCGGATAATCAGAATAGTCTCCATCAAGAAAAACTATAATGTCATTATCAGCCGGATTACTTTTATAAACATATCCCAATCCTTTGAGACAGGCATTTCCGTATCCGCGGTTGTTTTCGATCAGGACAGTAGCTCCGGCGTTTTGAGCAGTTCCGATTGTGCCGTCTGATGAACCGTTATCTACAACTATGATCTCGCATACATTATCACGCGGAATATCATCTATCACTTTCCCAATGGATTGCTCTTCGTTTATCGCGGGAATGATCACAAAAATCTTCAATGTTATTCAGGTATGTTTGAAGTGTATTGAGGTAAGAAATTTTCCCCGAGTATGATCTTAAATTCTTTGCTTAAGTTATCGGATACTTTGTATTTAACATCATTAATATTTGTTAATTGAATAAATTTATTCTGAAGCTGTTCATTACCCGAATTTTTATAAGTCACAAGAATTGCATCCTTTCCTTTGAGATCATCAAAAGATTCAGCAGAATTTATATATTTAAATCTCAGATCACCGACAAGATAAACTTCTCTCTTTTCATCAAAATAATATTCAAGCAACGGACAAAGTGTAAAATCATCACAGGCAATAAAATCATATTGTGTATCGGACTCATTTATATTTGCTTCAATTGAATTTACGACTTCTTTCCATTTCTTCATTTTAATTATCCTTTCAGACCAGTTGTTGTCATTGTTAACATTGCTTTTGTGATCAGGCCAGTAATATGAATACGAATTGTCGATCCAGTGAGCCGCTTTTGTTTTTGAGAAAGCTTCAATCTTGTCAGCCGGGAGGTTCATTACCGTAAGCAAACCGAAATTGAAAACTACTACACAAGTAATTACAGACTTTGAAAAACGATTGATCGTCATTGTCAGTAAAAACAATAAGACCGGCAGATAAATTATAAAGAACCAGTTGCCTTTTATCTTTCCTGAAAAGGAGAACATTACAAAAATTATCATCAGAAAAATTGTAAGATACTTTAGAAACCTTACTTCACTATGAGATGATCGGTTTTTAAAAATGGAAATTATTAAAAACAGTATAAGTAATAATCCAAACGGCATTAGAATAGAAGCCTGAGAAAATCCGAATGTAGTTATCGTTTCTATTAAACCTGTATTAACTTTATCGGCACCGGTGAGTAAATAATATTTGAACCAAACAGGTTCATTGATGAGATTCCATATTATAAGCGGTAATGAGACCGTCAGGGCAGTTAACAGATATACTATAACATTCTTTGATAATTTATTATTAATGGTAAGAATACTGATCACAGACGCAGCTAAGAATAATACCGCAGTATATTTACTCAGTATCATCGAACCGGTGAATAATCCCGCAAGTACAAAGTCAGATATGTTTCCGTATTTCACCGATCGTAAAAGGTAATACAAAGAGATCAGAGTAAATGTTAACAGAAAAGTATCTGGTGAAATGTAAGAAGAGTAAATAGTAACAAACGGAATCGATAGAAAAGTTATAACAGTTATATAGATCATATCTTTTCGGGCATTAAGCAAGGCTCCGGATTTAACGATAAACAGTATTATAAAAATATTAGACAGAAGCGCGGGTAAGCGGACAATCAATTCTTCAGATGAATTGAATACCGAAGTAAATAATCTGATGAACGCAATTGTTGTAAGCGAATAAGAAGCGTCAACAGTTTGTGACCAGTTCCAGTAGATCGCCTCATCTTCAAACAATCCTGTCGAATATGAAGCAATAAATTTTAAAGCCAGTATTACCGAAACTGTGAATACGAATAATATTTTTTTACTTTGAGTTGAAATCATTTAGCTTCCAGCTGTAATCAAGATACTCGAGCTGTTTTGTATCGTTTGAATTAATAAATTCCTTATCTTCAACATTGATATATTTTTTAATATGATCTACTACAGAAGAATCCTTTTTAATAAAATCCCTTCCATACCATTTATATATCATTGAAAGATATAAAGCGTTTTCCTTTTCGTTCAGATAATTTTTATTTTTATCGTTTATAAATATCTTAGCTTGTGTGTCAAACTGACTATCAAGCTTTTCAGGCGTATATGCTTCTGCAATTATGACAGGGCAACTCTCAGCAGCACAAACAAGTGCATAGTGTATTCGCGGCTCATTATATTTCGGAATGATGATCTCTTTTTCAATTTCATCCAGAGAAAATTTCCGACCGCCCGCCAATTCAATAAATTTCATATTCCATGGATTTGTACCCGTCTTCTCTTCGATTTCAAGAATTGAGTTAACGGGATAATACTGAGAGATCAGATCTATAGTATATAAGTTATAAACATTGATCCAGAATGCAAGTCTTTCCTTATCATCACTGATCGAATATGGTTCAAATGTCTTCAGATCATTTTTGATCTTATCCAAAGCCTTGTCATTAATGACTTCCGAATATTTTACTTTTCCGTCCGAAACATAATTCTTAAGAAAATTATCCATTTCGGAAAAGTCGTAATGGATATTGTCAGGAAGAATGTTTCGCTGTACTTCTTCGCGTTTGCAGGAAGAGAGTGCTAAGACTGTTATAAGTATAATTAGTGTGTACTTCAATTTTATAGTATTAAGTATTAAGTATTAAGTATTAAGTATTAAGTATTAAGTATTGTGTGAAAAATATTGAGAATTATTTTACAAATTAAAATTCATAAAACCCGAAACTGTTGACACCGCAGAGTCCTCCTTTTGGAAAGTACTCGATCTGAAAATTCCAGACAAGGAGAGACTCTGCGGAGACGCAAAATTTGTAATTTGTAATTTGTAATTTGTAATTTATCTTAGATAATCATCATTCAGCTCATATCGTCCTTCCACCGGTCCGTTCTCCAGTTTCAACACTCCTCTCGGACAGACTTCCGAGCAGACACCGCATCCGACACATGAAGCTCTTATTAC
>JAGPCH010000227.1 GCA_018058125.1 Ignavibacteria bacterium
TGAATAAGAGCCGGCTCCTGAAAATGTACATGTGGAATCGAAATTAAATTCAGGAGATGCTACTGAGCCTGTATTTAAAAATACTGAACCAAAGAACATGACCGAAGAACCTGCACCTGACATTGTTCCGTTGTTTGTAAGATTTCCATAAATAGATACTGCATAAGCACCGGAGTGTCCTGAGTAGAAAGTTGCGCCGGAGTTTATAACTACATTACCGTTTAATCTGCAAGTAAAAGGTGAGACGGTTTGTGTTACCGTGGTTGTTCCTGAAAAGACATTTACATTAGCATTAAAGCCTGAGCCGGTTCTTGGATCAATAGTAACTGTATTCTGAGTCCTGATTGTACCTGAGTTTACAACTGTCGCTCCGGATAAAACGGCAAATCTTCCTGAATTAAATGTGAAAATATAATTGTTTGCCGAAAATATTCCACCGGTTTTAATTTCAAAAAATGGACCCGTTCCAGTGGGAGAAAACGTAACATTATTTAATAGTGTGACATTTCCGGTAGAACTTATATATATATTTTCACTTGTATAAGAGCCGTTGCCTGAAACAGTGCATGTGGAATCGAAATTAAATAAAGGTGATTCAATTGAACCGGTGTTTGCAAGTACTGCTCCAAAAAACCTGACCGAAGAACCTATGCCTGTCATTGATCCGTTATTTGTGAGATTTCCATAAATGGATACTACATAGGCGACAGAGTGTCCCGAGTAGAATGTTGCTCCGGAGTTTATTACTACATTACCGTTTAAACTGCAAGTAAAAGGTGAAGCGGTTGATGTTACGGTGGTGGTTCCTGAAAAGACATTTACATTAGCATTAAAGCCTGAGCCGGTTCTTGGATCAATAGTAACCGTATTCTGAGTTCTGACAGTACCTGAGTTTACAACTGTCGCTCCGGATAAAACGGCAAATCTTCCTGAATTAAATGTGAAAATATAATTGTTTGCCGAAAATATTCCACCGGTTTTAATTTCAAAAATAGGACCAGTTCCGGAAGGAGAAAACGTAACATCACTTAATAATGTAATATTTCCATTAGGGCTCAAGTATATTTGATTACTTAGAAAAGAACCACTACCTGCGACAGTACTGGTAGAATCGAATGTGAATACCTCCGGTTCAATATTTCCGCTGTTTGTCAGTGATGGTCCGTAAAACCTTAGATCCCCAAAACCTGAAATTGAACCGTTGACTGTAAGATTCCCCATAACAAATAATGTATATCCGATTGAACCTCCGGTGTACAAACTGGCTCCCGCATCTACAATTACATTTCCATACAATCTGCCGATATAAGGAGAAGAAAAATCACGAACATCAATTGTTCCCGAATTTATTCTTAATGTTGCGCTGAAATTTGAACCGGCTCTGACGTTAAGATTTGTCCCTGTTTGGAATTGAAATGTTCCTGTTCCTGTAATAGCAGTACCCGAACTTAATGTGAATGTTGCTCCGCCGGGATGTGTAAGAACTACACCGTTATTTATTGAAATTGTGCCTGAGAGGACTAATTGGTCAGCAGCTATATTTTCAGTAACTGTCACAGTATGGTTGATTGTAATTTGAGTGCTGTTTGCAGAAGTTGGAGTACTTGATGCCGGAACCCAAATTACTCCACCGTTTGTCGAGACTTCCCATGTTGAGTTAGCATTCCAGTTTCCCGATGCGGTAGATCTGTAAAACTGAGCATATGAGGAACTATTGATCAGAACGATAAATAAAAGCAGTCCAACAAAACATTTTAGAAATTTTTTCATTTTAAATCTCCTTTCAGTAGAATTTATAGTTATAATTGTGAAATTTTCCATTTGTATTTTAGAATTTATTATCTAACAATAATAGGATACCTCTCAATACTTTTGATATGGACTTAATCTTTATCAGGTTAAGTCGTTGGCGTACGATGTTCGATAAAAGATTTGTATGTGAGAGGTATCTGTTATTTGTTCAGAATTTCTTTTTAACATCTTTTACTCCATTCAAACAAAAATAAAATTAATCTCAAAGCTTGTCAAAGAAAACATTTTCGGGATTTAGGACATACGATTTAAACCAATTGTATAATTATGTACAAAAACCTTTCATAATTAAAACATTAAAGCTATTTTGAAAACAATATTTTAGCAGATACACCTATACCGGAATGCATAACACAAAAGTAATTAAATTCCTGAAAACTCTTAATCAGTATGAAATCACACAGTTTAAAGATTTTGTTAACTCACCAACCTTTAATAAGAATAAAAATGTAATCAGACTTTTTGACGAACTTAAGAAATCTTATCCGAAATTTAAAAGTGATGATCTGTCAGAAGAAATTATTTTTGAAAAAGTATTTCCGGGAGAAAAGTTCGACTATTTTAAATTAAAAAATGCCTCATCAGATTTGTTCGCTCTCGAAAAGGAATTCCTTTCTTATACAAAATTTAAAAAGAATGATAATATCAAAAATATATTTCTGCTTGAAGAGTTGAGGGTAAGAAATCTTGATAATATTTTCGAACAGTCATACAAAGCCGCATTTAAACAAAATGAAGATACCGATTTAAAAGATGAAATCTATTTGTACCACAAAATGAATCTGACGGAAGAGTTACTTTCATATAATGTTATTAAAAAACCGAATGAAAATCTTCATTGGCAGCAAGACATGCTTGATATTTTCATAAGATATTCTCTCATTAAATTCCTAAAGTTTTATGATGTCATGCTTCACGAAGGTACGCAGAATAATTACAGATATAATATGGGAATGTTTGAAGAGGTACTAAAATATTTAGATAATAACAAAATCGATGATAATCCGACATTACAGGTATATTATAACATTATTTTGCTTGAGAAGGAAAAAAAAGATAAATATTTTTATGAACTTAAAAGTCTTAAAAAAAAATATATAAAAGAGATCAGTGCACGTGACAGGTATATGGTTTTTCTTCACATGAACAGTTACTGTGCGCAGATGTTTAATAATTTCTCAAGGACAGATCTATTCAAAGAACAGTTTGAACTTTTGAAAGAAAACACAGAAGACGATACCAGGAAACTAGGCAAGATCCTTTATCCGGATTTTTTAAATGAAGTGAAAATAGCTGTCAGAGTTAATGAATTTAAATGGGCAGAAGATTATATTGTCAGGTTTAGTGAGAAGCTTGAAGTGGAAAAAGAAAGCACCCTGAACTTCTGTTATGGTTATATCAACTATAAGAAAGGAGATCTTGATGAAGCTCTGAACTTATTTTCGAAAACATATTTTCCTATTTTTATTTTAAAAGTTCAGGTGAAGATATTACAGCTACAGATCTATTTTGAAAAAGATTATCTTGAACAGGCAATTTCATTGATTGATTCTTTCAGACACTATCTGAAAAGGGAAGCAACCATAAAGGAAAATTTCAAAATTTCTTTCTATGAATTTCTCCGTCTTACAAACGAGCTTATACGATTAAGAACTAATTATTACAACAGTGATAATGAATTCAATAAAGATAAGCTTAAAAATGATATAAGTAATATGAGCAGTAATCAATTCGGTATAAAATTATGGCTGAATGAAAAAGTTGAGAATTTGTAAAAGATGATATATTTTTTTAAAAGTTTATAATATATGAGATATTATTTTTATAAACTATAATAGGATAAATACTATCCCAGTTTCTTTATTTTTTTTACTTTTTAACTTTAAATTCCTCATAAGTATTGTGAGAATAAATCAAAATTAAAAGAGTTCAGACTGCTTTCACAATCTAATCATTCAGTCTCACCTGAATTAAAGTTCAAAATTGCTAAGGGATCTGTTACTTTATATATCCGGCTAAGATATAGTTATTGGCATTCGGAAATGTCTTTGAAACTGACTTCAAGTCGGCATAGATCTCGGGATACCAGTATTCTGACGGTATCGTGACTCCATTTTCATTATAGCTCTGAAGGCTTTCCGAAAAAGGTTTCAGATAAGGAAAGATCACCCAGCCCATTTCTTGATCAATAGTTGAT
This sequence comes from Ignavibacteria bacterium, assembly GCA_018058125.1. Taxonomy (GTDB): domain Bacteria; phylum Bacteroidota; class Ignavibacteria; order Tepidaquicellales; family Tepidaquicellaceae; genus JAGPCH01. Next base: position 4,010 of record JAGPCH010000227.1, read on the forward strand.
CCCGGAAGAAAATCAAATTTGTTATCCGGACCTCCGGATCTGCCGTTTGAATATTTGTCGAGTCCGGTAATTGTCAGTAAAGTTGTACTTATCCCGGG
>JAGPCH010000228.1 GCA_018058125.1 Ignavibacteria bacterium
TTCTTAACTCGTAATTCTTAATTCTTAATTCTTCACTCGTAATTTGTAATTCGTAATTTGTAAATTGTAATTCGTAATTCGTAATTCTTAATTATTTTTTAAATTGCACTTCCTTCCATTCAGAAAACATCTCCTTCACCTTATTCCTCTGATACTTTCCTGTCGAAGTTACCGGAATAGAATCAGAAAAGACTATTGCTTTTGGAGATTTGAAAAACGGCAGATGCTTTTTGCAATGCTCCAGGATCTGTTGCTTATAAGTTTCTTTGACTTCATCTGAAGCACCCTGATATTTTAATTTAATCAAAGCCCCGACTTCCTCGCCGTACCAGTCATTATCAAAACCAACTGCAATACCTGCTTCTACAAGTTCGCACCTTGAAAGAACTTCATCTATCTCCAGCGGTGAAATATTTACAGCTCCTCTTATTATAAGTTCTTTGATCCTGCCGGTAATGAAAAAATATTTTCTCCTTTTATTGTCGTATTTAAAAAAACCTTCATCACCGCTTCTGAACCAGCCAAACTCAAACGTCTTCCTGTTGACCTCATCATTGTTAAAATAATATTTCATCACATTATGACCTCTTATTACTATTTCGCCTTTTACATTTTCTTCCAGACTCATACCATGTTCGTCATGTATTTCCATTTGATTGCACTCTATCGGAATTCCTATCGACGGGAATCCGAATTCATTCTGCCATTTTACATGTTCTTCTATACTGAGATCAACCGGTACAAAACAAGAATAACAGGTCGTCTCGGATAAACCATAACCGTGCGCAATTCTTAATCCAAATCTGTCTTCAAAATTTTTTGCTATCTCACAGGTCAGTGGTCCTGCTCCGCAGATAATGTGTGAAAAGTTTTTCAGATCGTAATTTTTACTTTCTTCTCCCGAATGCAAAAGGAACTGAAGTAAGGTAGGAACTACACTTACAACTTTCACTTTGTCTTCATCCAATCTTTTAAAAAATGTATCTGTCTGAAATTTCTCATTGAGAATTATTTTACCTCCGTAAAACATAGTAGTCATTATTGTCACAACTGTCCCGTTAACGTGATGTATGGGAAGAACGCACATCATTACGTCATCATCGTGAAGATCATGCCAGTTGGATATGGAAAGCGCATCAGCCATAAGATTGTATTGAGTCAGTACTACGCCTTTAGGATTACCAGTTGTACCCGAGGTATAAACGATCAGACATTCATCTTCTTTATTTACATGATATGTAATATTGATCTCATCGGAATATTCATCAAAATTAAATTCATCAAAATTAACGATCAAAACTTCTTCATTCAGTGAAGCAGCTTTTAATTTTCCCGGATACTCTTCCCGCGTGAATAACATTTTAGCTTCAGAATTTTCCGCAATGTATTGCACTCTTCCCGGCTCTTCGCTTACATTTACCGGAACGACTACTGCACCTACCACCCAGCTCGCAAAATACAATATAACCGTATCGCTGTGATTATGTGAGAACGTAAGTATGCGGTTTCCCTTTTTGATATTATTCTGAAGCAGAAAATTGGCAAGCTGATGAACTCTTTTGACAAATTCCTGATAAGTATAATTTATGATTTTTCCATCCGAATCATAATATTTCAGATAGGTCTTATCCGGTTTTTCATTAAGATGATAATGTAATATTTCCGACATATTAAAATATTCCGTCAGATAATCTGTTGCTGATCTTTCGCCAAAGCTCTGGGCTTTGATGATGTTATTAATTGTTGTCTCATCCATTGTGTTGTTTTGCCTCATATCCGGCGAGGTGGATCGAAGTCTCTAAAGTTATAAAGTTTGTAATTAAAAAAGATATCTTATTTTTGAATAATATTTGTATATTTCTGAATTGCGGATTAGACTGATTTGTGATTTTTTTTGAGAGTTCATTTTTGAAGCAGATCCCATTTTCTTTCCAAAAACTTTATCCAAACATAATAAGAACTAACGGGAAACTTCTTGAATTAATTCTTCCCTTTGTTTAATTAAAAGTTCGAGTAGAAATTCGGGTGCAAAATCCGCTTCGTTTTCCCAAGTGATTGTATTAAATTTAATTATAAAATTCTTAAAGTAGTTTAAATCCCTTAAAAGAAAAAATATTTTCCGAGGATCTTTAAAAATAGTTTCCTTTAAATCCACAAGTCCTGAATCACCGTTATCAAAACCGAGATGAATTTTGTATTCATCTTCGTATTTAGCTGAGATTACATTTAATATCATTTTTCTCCAATTATTTTTATTATTCTAAGGGTTTTATTTTTTTGAATAAACCGTCGCTCTTTAAAGTATTCCAATTTTCCATAAGTTCATCCCTATTTTGTTCATACCATTCCATTACTAATGCCAAAGCTCTTTTAGGGAATTTACCTTCAACTACTCCATCACTTATTCCAATTACAATCTGATAATCACCGTATCTTGCATGGAAATGCGGCGGATTATGCTCATTAAAATTCATAAAAATTACTATCCCTAAAAACCTGCTTATCTCTGGCATAATTACATAAAGTCATTCTTTACAAATCTAACAAAATCCAATTTTAAAACAAAATCTAAAAAACTTTTATTTTATTCTTTAATCGTACAAAAAGAGTATTAACTACCCTTTATAATTATTTTTTAAAATTCTATTTGATTATTTTACAACCATTGCAAAATAACAATTATGAATTAATGAAAAAAACTCTAATATTATACTTTATTATTTCCATTTCACTATTCAATTATTCCTGTACAGAAAAAGAAGTTTCAAACGAAAAAATATTCAGCTTAAATCTCAATCAGAATATAGAAACTCTCGAACCGGTGATGTCCAATTCTATTCAGACAATATGGGGATTGTCAATCATGATGGAAGGTCTTGTAGAGTTTGACAGAAAGGCTGATCTTAAACCTGCGCTGGCAAAGAGCTGGACGATCAGCGACGATGCGCTGACTTACACATTTACATTAAGAAGTGATGTCAACTTTCACGATAATGAATGTTTCAAAGAGACTGGCGGCAAAGGCAGAAAAGTAGTTGCTTCCGATTTCAAATACTGCCTCGAGAGAGTATGCAATCCGAAAACCAAATCCCGCGGTCAATGGGTTTACAGGGACAGAATAAAAGGCGCTCAGGAATATATAGATTTTATGTCAGGTAAAAGTACTAAGGAAACAGACGGTGTGACCGGAATTACAGTAATCAATGACAGTACACTTTCTATCGAACTTACAAAACCTTTCGCTCCTTTCTTAAGCATTCTTACAATGTCATACGGTTATGTCTATCCTAAAGAAGCGGTTGAGTTTTACGGTGAAAAGTTCGGACAGAATCCCGTCGGCACAGGAGCTTTTAAATTCGTCAAATGGGATATTGACAAAGAACTTATCTATTCTAAAAATGAAAACTACTGGGGAAAAGATGAAACAGGAAGTCCGATCCCATATCTTGACGGAATAAAGATCACATTCACTCAATCTTCCGAAACGGAATTTCTCGATTTTCAGAACGGTAAATATGACTATCACGATCCATCATCAGAGACTTATGATCAGATCACTGATGACAACGGAAATCTGATCGATGCTCAAAACAAACCTTTTTCTTTAATCAAACAGCCGTGGCTTCAGACTGTATTCTTCGGACTGAATCAGTCACCTGATCTTCCGGGCGGAAAGGACGGTCCTTTCCTGAATAATAAAAAACTCCGTCAGGCGCTGAACTATGCTGTTGATAAAAACAAGATCGTAAAATATGTTCTGAAGAACAGAGGTAAAGTTGCTGACAACGGACCCCTTCCCGACGGAATGCCGGGCTTCAATCCCGATATAAAAGGTTATACCTATGATAAGGAAAAAGCAAAATTATTACTGGCTGAAGCGGGATACCCTGATGGAAAAGGTCTGAAGCTGACATTAGTCACAGGCAATGAAGAGATCCAGAAGACAATTGCAGTTGCGGTGCAGGAGCAGTTAAAAGAGTACGGCATTGATCTTCAGCTTGATCAGATGATTCAAGCGACACTTATCTCAAAACAGGAAGACGGCGTGTTCCCATTCTGGCGCGCAAGCTGGGGAGCGGATTATTAT
>JAGPCH010000229.1 GCA_018058125.1 Ignavibacteria bacterium
GTTTCTATCCACGGTTGATCAATAGTGCTTTTCATTGAATGAGAAATGCGAGAGTTGATTACTTTGTAAATATTTTGAACTAAGGTATTAAAATAAACTAAAAATTCCTGATTTTTGGAAAGGGAAATTGCATATGGAATGGGATATAGAAGCAATTTTTACTGGCAGATAATGGATACAATAGAAAACAGAATTTTACGAACTACAAAAACAAATAATTATTTATTTTACTTGACATTTGATTTTTTTAATTTACATTTGCATCAGAATAAAAATTTAACCACCAGAAAAAACGAAAATATTATGTTAGCACTTAACCAACATACGAAGTTTTAAACCGGAAATTGCTGATATTATCATATTAAGCCCGGTTTATACCGGGCTTTTTTATTTGTTCTTTTTTGTAATTACGAAAAAGATCAAACAGAACTCTGGAAGACAGAAAAATCCGGAACCTACTAATTATTTATTAAAAAAATCTTAGACAAGATTTTCTTGTAATGCTATTGTATTGCAAAAAAAAATCGCTGCTATGCGGCTTGGGAAAAGACTGTCTATACCCTAAAAAAAAGATCATGGGAAAGAATCTCATAAAGGGAAAACATCTTCGAAAAGTTGATTTCCCGAATGAAGTTGCTAAAAGTTTAGCAATAAATATATTAACAAAACATTATAAACATAATACAACAGAAGAAAAATTAGAAATATTAAAAAACATTTTACTGGCTCCGGAAGAATTCCTGAATCACGTAAATCTTAGTTCATTGGCCAATGCAATTCTAGGTAAACCAAAAGTAAAAACGGATTACCAGGTTCATATGCTTAAACATGCTGGTGATTTCAACATTTATGGGGAAAGACTTATATCCGGAAATGCAAAGGAACAAATGGTAGCTGCAATGAAATTACCAATTTCAGTCAAAGGAGCTTTAATGCCCGATGCGCATCATGGATATGGTTTGCCCATAGGCGGTGTACTTGCAACTGATAATGCTGTAATTCCATATGGAGTTGGATTGGACATCGGTTGCAGAATGGCTTTGAGTATATATTCATTGCCTGAAGATTATATTCAGAAGAAAGAATATGATCTGCAAAAAGCTCTGAGACGCTATACGCATTTCGGAACTGATGGAGCATTAGACTTCGATGTCAATCATGAAATATTAGAAAGAGAAGAGTTTTTATTAACACCTCTTTTAAAAAGACTTCATGGTAAAGCCTGGTTTCAATTAGGCTCTTCCGGTACGGGAAATCATTTTGTTGAATTTGGAAATGTAGTTCTGCATTCTGATAACAATCTTAATCTCCCTGAAGGAAATTACATCGGACTACTATCGCATAGCGGTTCGCGTGGAATGGGTGCTGCTATTGCGGCAACATATACAAAGCTTGCGCTTCAGAAATGTAAATTGCCAAAAGGATTTCAGCAACTGGCTTGGTTGAGTCTTGACGATGAAGCAGGGCAGGAGTATTGGATGTCAATGAATCTTGCCGGTGATTATGCAAAAGCCTGCCATGATGTTATTCATAAAAATCTGGAAAGAGTTCTTGGTTTGAATCCGGTTCTGAAAGTTGAGAACCATCACAACTTTGCATGGAAAGAAATTCATGATGGACGCGAATTGATAGTTCACAGAAAAGGTGCAACACCTGCAGCGAAAAATCAACTGGGGATAATTCCGGGAAGTATGACGAGCAAAGGGTATATAGTAAGTGGACTTGGACTTGACGGTTCATTGAATTCTGCTGCGCATGGCGCAGGGAGAAAAATGTCGAGAACGGAAGCGCGGGAAACAATTATGAAGTCAGTAATGAATGCAAACCTGGCTGAAAATAAAACGATGTTAATCGGTGGAAGTGTTGAAGAATCATCTCTTGCATACAAAGACATCGAAACTGTAATGAAGAACCAGACAGGGCTTATTAAAATTGAAGGATCATTCACACCAAAAATTGTCAGAATGAATAAAAGTTAAAATTAAAATGGAAGCTAAAATAATATATCAAAAAATAATTGCAAAAAAGGAGTTGCTATCAAAGATCAATGTTCAGCTCAAGTCTGAATTCATTGGACTTGAGCGGATCATTGATGAAGTATTGGATCTGCTTATGCCTTGGTTTCTGTTTCCGGATGCTCAGTTAAGACCTACTATAATAAATATGTGGGGATTAACCGGCACAGGGAAAACCGCACTTGTAAACAGGATCGTTGAATTGCTGGATCACAAAAAGCTCTATGTCCAGATGGACATGGGAGAATTTGAATCAGATTCTGCGAGTTGGATAAAGACCATGTTCACAGATGATCTTGAATTTTTTCATCAGCAAAACGGAATAATTTGTTTCGATGAATTTCAGTTTGCCCGATCTGTTAGCAGCGAAGGTAAGGAATTAGGAAAGGATAAACTTAGAGTAATCTGGGAAATGCTTGATAGTGGTAAGATCAATTATATACCGTATCAGAATTCATATTATCTGATCAGAGCAGAACTTTGTTTAATGAATCTGCAAAAGTGTGGAGATAAAGGAGTGCTGATTGAGAATGGCATAGTCGTTGAAAAGGAAAAAGAATTTCTGGAAACCTTTAGTGAATATTATTTTGAGAATAATACACGTAGTGGTCATGCTGTAGACAAATCTTATTTTCATTCTGAAGATTTTATTGACGGTTTATATTTCCTTTTTAAGGATGAATCAGTTTCACGAATCAAGTTAAAGGAACGAATTGAAAAGTGTGATCTCTTCGGATTGGTCAGAATTATAGTAGAAGGGACTAACCAGCGAAATGCAGTAAAACAAATTGATCTTTCTAAATCAATAATTTTCGTACTGGGGAATCTGGATGAAGCATATTATATGAGTAATAGTCTCAACCCGGATATAAGTGCCGATGAATTATATGAATCTACTTGTAAGATCAATATTGCACATATTAAGAATGCGCTGAAAAAAAGATTCAGAAATGAGCAGATTGCACGACTAGGGAATAATCACATTATCTACCGATCATTTACAAATCAGAATTTCAGAGATCTCATTTCGCAGAAATTGGCGGGCTTAAATGAATATGTCAAAAATAAATTTGACCTTAAGATTAATTTTAGCAATAGTGTCATTGATGTAATTTATGGTGAAGGAGTTTTTCCCGCACAAGGCACGCGTCCGGTCTTTACAACGATAAAAAATCTTATCGAAGGGAATATCAGTAAAGTTGTTTTGCATATTATCACAAATCAGATACAAGCAAAAGTTGTTGACTGGACTTATGAAAATGAGAGATTCGTTTTTAATTTTATAAATAGTGAAGGAAGTATAATATCAATTCATGAAGAAAAAATACTGTTGAAGATAGGAGAACTTCGTAAATCGGATAACAGGAATGTTCAGGCACATACTGCTGTTCATGAATCAGGCCATGCGATATTAGCTGCGTTAACTTTAAAAATAATTCCCTCTTTAGTTGTTTCAAAAACAGCTTCAGCTACGAGTGAAGGATTTTGTATAGTAAATATGCCGGAAGGACCGATGACTCTTGAAGTAATGAAAAAGGAAATAATTATCGGCTTAGGAGGATACGTAGCGGAAAAATTAATATTTGGTGAGGAGAATACATGTTCCGGAGTTTCTCAGGATATAGAGCGCGTAAGCGAACTGGCTAACCGTGCAATTAAAGAATATGCAATGGGCGATGATCCGATATTTATTCGCTTCGCTTCAACGAAGGATGATCTCGCAATCTTACATCAGCATACACATACTGAAGAAGTTCTGAAGCTTGTAAGAGAATGTGAGAAAATCGCAACGGATATTTTAGAACGCAATAAATTATTGCTACTTAAAATGTCGCAGTATCTGACTGACAATTCCCGAATGGAAGAAAATCAGATTCTTGATATCGTTTGTGAATTTGCAGCTGAAGAATGGGTCAGTAACAGTGCTTTCGTAAAAAAGGATAGTTACTTCCGGTTTGAGGATATGATTACATCGCAGATTGAAGAACATATGAAGAAAAAAAATGTATTAACGCTACCTCATTTCGTTACGGCCTGAGAACTGAAATATTTAGAAGCGAATTATT
>JAGPCH010000230.1 GCA_018058125.1 Ignavibacteria bacterium
GAACTACATTAAGAAACCTTTATGAATTTTGAAAAATAAAACATTCAAACCGTTATTTATATACACTTTTTATTAACGGATATTTAAAAATTATAAAATGAAAACACCATCAGAAGATCTATGGAAATTGATCCACTCACTAAACATTTCAGAAAAAGGCTATTTTGTTAAATTTGCAAAAAGGCATTCACCGGAAAAGGAAAACAATTATATCAGGTTATTTGATGCCATCAGCAATCAGTCTGAAAAGTATGATGAAAATGATCTAAAGAGTAAATTTAAAAATGAAAAATTCATAAAACAGCTTACCTCAGCAAAAAATTATCTTTATAATATGATACTAAAAAGTCTTGTGAGCTATAATGACGACAAATCAACGGAGAGTGTTCTTTCCGGAATGAAAGAACAATATACCATACTTTTTCAGAAAACATTATTCGATCAGGCTGAAATAATTTTAAACCGTGCAAAAAAACTTGCGATAGATGAAGACAGATTTACGAAGCTGATAGATATTTATAAGGATCAGAAAAATTTTGATTACAGAAAAATAACCGAACCTGATTTTGACAAGTATGTAGAGGAATGTAAAAAAGAAGAACTGGATATTCTCGATAAACAAAAAAACATTGCTGAATATAATGCGCTGTATCTGAGAATGTCATCTATTTTTAAGAAAACCGGAATAGCCCGGAATAAGAATGATGTAAAATTATTTGAGAAGGTAATGAAAGATCCTCTTATGAAAGATGAATCTCAGGCTAAATCCGTAAGAGCAAAAAATCTGTTCTGTATTTTGAATTATCTTTTTTATTATTGTACTTCTGACAATGAAAAAGCATTTGAGTTTGCACAGAAGCGGCTGATATTGATAGAAGAAAATCCTGATAAGATAGCAGGAGGTATGAAAGAATTTCTGTATGCTTTGAGTGATGCTATTGCAATGTCATATAATCTTAAACGATATGATCTTTGCATCACTTATCTCAGAAAGCAAAGGGAGATATCTGATAAGACAGGCGCTCTTTCATCGGGCACTCCAAACTTTCTTGAAATGTATTTTAAATCTTACAGTTTCGAATTGAACATTTATATTATTTCCGGATATTTTAATGAAGGACTAAATATAGTAGATGAAGTGCAGGACTGGCTGAAAAAATATTCCGGAAGGATCAATAAATCTGAAGAACTGAAAGTAATATATTCAATTGCTTATTTGTATTTCGGCGAAGGTGATCTTTCAAGATCTTTATACTGGTTAAACAAGATCCTCAACGATAAATCAGAAAACCGTCTTGACTACAAAGCGTTTGCTAGAATTATGAATCTTATAATTCATTATGAGCTGGAAAATTATGATCTGATGGAATATGAATATAAGTCCCTGAAAAGATATCTTACTAAAAAAGATAAGCTGTATGAATATGAAAATTTAATTATCAAAACATTGATAAAACTTCCCGATATAAACGATAAAAAAGAAAGAATATTTCAGCTCGAATTATTAAAAAAAGAGATAGTTTCAAAATTGAACCAAAGTGAAGGCAGTGATAAAAAAGCGCTGGATTATTTTGATATCCTGTCCTGGATAGAGAGCAGGATACAGTCAAAAAGTTTCAGTGATATTATCAAATCCAGCTCCAGAATAAAGCTGTCCGATCTGAATTTCTGAACATGTTTGACCTGAATATTCTCTTCTCTAAAAAAACTATTACTGGAAAATCTACTTTTTACACTCCGAATTTTTCCCTGAAAATGCTCTCAGGTGCACGCTTACTACAGTAAAAACAGTTACATATCTCCGATTTCTATGTTATGACATATTTTAATTTTTTCTTTGAGCTTTGCAAAGTTAATTTTGTACAAGTTCAAACAAACAATAATCAAAACAAACTAAAACATAAAGAAGGAGAAATGACATGAAAAAGCTAATCTATGCAACATTAATGATTGCAATGTTTTTTGCATCAGGAACAATTTTCAACTCCAAGAATTCACTGAAAGCAGAGCAAAGTGAAATTCAGGCATTGAATCCGTTTAATCTTTTGTTTCCGCCGACAGGTCTCAGACTTGAAACTGAACCGGGAAACAATACACCAATTGACATTACCTGGACATCTGCAGGCGCAAATGCAACTTACAAATGGAAATTCGGTGCTCCTATGATAAGCAGTGTTATACTTAATTTACCTTCAAACAATAACGGTACTGCAACTGCTCTTACTGTTACACCTGCAGCAGTGGACGGAATACTTGCCGGACTTGGATTAAATCTGGGAGATTCTGTTGCAGGGCAATGGGCTGTATGGGCATACGAAGGTATTGATTCATTAAAATCAGTTGAAACTTTTAATATTACATTCAAAAGAAAAGTAGTACTTAATCAGTTTAACCTGTTATCTCCGCCAACCGGAATAACTTTAGTGACTTCACCCGAGAATAATTCACAAGTAAATATTACATGGGGGAAATCTTCATCCGGAGCAACATATAAATGGAAGTTCGGCGCACCGACAATCAGCTCAGTCATACTCAGCTTGGCCTCAAACAACTCAGGAAGTGATACAATGCTGACAGTTACACCGGCTGCTGTTGACGGAATATTAGCCGGTCTTGGATTAAATCCCGGAGATTCTGTTAAAGGACAATGGGCGGTATGGGCATACAATGGTGCTGATTCTGTGAAATCAACGGAAACTTTTGACATCACATTCAGAAGAAGTACTTTGTCAATATTTAACCTGCTTTCACCTCCAAGCGGTATTACATTTTTAGCTGAGCCAAACAACAGTACTCCTGTAAATATACAATGGAGCAAATCTGCTTCCGGTGTAACATATAAATGGAAATTCGGCGCTCCGATGGTTACTAATACAATTCTTGATCTGTCTTCAAATAATAACGGAGCTGACACTGTGTTGACAGTCACACCGGAAGCGGTTGATGGAATTCTTGCAGGACTGGGTGTTAATCCCGGAGATTCAGTTAAAGGTGAATGGGCAGTCTGGGCTTATCTGAACGGAGATTCATTAAAATCAACTGAGACATTTGACATAACATTCAAAAGAGATAATAAAAGCGGCATAACTCAAAATGGCACAGGTATACCGGATCAGTTTGCCTTATCACAAAACTATCCGAATCCTTTCAATCCTTCGACAAAAATTAATTTTGAGCTTCCGCAATCAGGAAACGTTAAGATATTAGTCTATGACATGTCCGGAAAAGAAGTGGCTGTGCTGCTTGATGAAGTGAAAACAGCAGGCTTTTACACCGTGACATTTGACGGATTTAATTTATCAAGCGGAATATATTATTACAGAATCAATGCTGATGTAAATGGAAATAATTTCACCGATACAAAAAAAATGATGCTGATAAAATAAGATATCTTAAGATTACACAAAACTCATAAACCTGCTGTTGTAGAAATATGACAGCAGGTTTTTTATCATATAATCTAATTTACAGAAAAATACTTCTCCGTATAAAATTTTTCCGTAAAATACATATCCTGCCAGCCCGGATTTGCTTTGTCTAGTATCAAACCTTCCAATGCTCCTAGTGTATAAAAGCAAACTCTGCCGTCTTCCTGAAGAGTCTGAGTATCAGCTTTACGCAGCAGTTTGCTTAAAACATTTTCATAAAAAGATTCCAGGGTAACATAATCTTCCATATCAGTTAGTTCTTTGGATGGTTTGTAAATATCTTTGATCTTTTCGGCAATTTTTATTTCTGTATACCTTGCAAGTCCTTCCTGCCATAGCTGAAACGAAAAGTAACTGTAATCTTTTTCACTTAGCAGTCTTTTGAAAATCTCTCTTTCCGCTAAATATTTTTTAAGATTAGAATTGAATTCTGAAGTCTTGTCGGAAAGGTAAGTTTCCTTCGCTGACTGAATTAATTTCTTATACTGTTCTGAAATTTCGGAATTATCATAGGGAAATTTATAATTTAGCATCCACATACCTGTCTCATCTCCGCCGGCAAGATCCAGAGCATTTACAGCTTCATAATAATCCGGCTGAGAGTATTGCAACTGATGGAAGTGTTCATGAACAATTGTAATTA
>JAGPCH010000231.1 GCA_018058125.1 Ignavibacteria bacterium
GATTTGTACGGTCCGTCAACTGTAACTCCAATATAATCTGCCTGCTCCTGCGATAATCTCTCAAGTGTCGCTCCGACTTTTGCTAAGTGAAGTCTTGCTACTTTCTCATCAAGATGCTTAGGAAGAACATATACTTTATTTTCATAATTATCGGTATTTGTCCAAAGTTCGATCTGTGCCAATACCTGATTGGTAAATGAGTTCGACATTACAAATGAAGGATGTCCCATTGCGCATCCGAGATTTACAAGTCTCCCTTCTGCTAAGATAATTATCTCATTACCATCTATATTATAAATATCAACCTGTGGCTTGATCTCAATCTTGGATGTTCCGTGATTTTTGATCAGCCAAGCCATGTCAATCTCATTGTCAAAGTGACCAATGTTACACACGATAGCTTTGTCTTTCATTTTCTTGAAATGTCTGTCAGTGATGATCTTATAATTTCCGGTTGCAGTAACAAATATGTCAGCCATTTCTGAAGCCTGATCCATTGTCACAACCTGGAATCCGTCCATTGCTGCCTGTAATGCGCAGATTGGATCGATCTCCGTGATAAGTACTCTTGCGCCTGCTCCTCTTAATGACTGAGCTGAACCTTTACCAACGTCTCCGTAACCTGCTACCACTGCTACTTTTCCTGCCATCATTACGTCTGTTGCTCTTCTGATAGCATCCACTAAAGATTCTTTACATCCGTATTTGTTATCAAATTTTGATTTTGTAACTGAGTCATTTACATTGATAGCCGGCATTGGAAGTGTACCTTTTTTTATTCTGTCATATAGTCTTAAAACTCCTGTAGTAGTTTCCTCAGATAATCCCTTTATACCGTCAACCATTTCAGGATAATTGTCCAACACCATATTGGTAAGATCTCCGCCGTCATCTAATATCATATTCAATGGCTGTCTGTCTGGTCCGAAGAATAAAGTCTGCTCAATGCACCAATTGAACTCTTCCTCATTCATACCTTTCCAGGCATAAACCGGAATTCCTGCTGCGGCTATTGCTGCTGCTGCATGATCCTGTGTTGAGAAGATATTACATGATGACCATGTGACTTCTGCGCCTAATTCCTTTAATGTCTCTATCAATACTGCTGTCTGAATCGTCATGTGAAGACAACCGGCAATTCTAGCGCCTTTTAACGGTTGCGTAGATTTGTATTCTTCCCTTATGGACATTAAACCGGGCATTTCTGCTTCGGCTAATTTTATCTCTTTTCTGCCCCATTCAGCAAGTGAAATATCCTTTACTTTATATGGCAAAACAGTTGTTTTATCTATTGTTTCTGTACTCAAGTTAAATCTCCTTAGTTTTTATTTATATAAGGTATAAGATACTACATATATAGCTTTAAATAAATTTATTTTTTAAGGTATTTTTGACTGCTTTAATTATGACAAAATCCCCATAACTTAACTGAAAAAATTCTATTAACTCATATAGCTCACTTAACTCACTAAACTTATTTAACTATATCTCCCCAAACAAATTCTTATTTTCTATGGCGAATTTCACAAGACTATGAGTTCCTTTCAGATTTAATTTTCCCGAAATATTCGCTCTGTGATTTTCAACAGTCCTGTAACTAATAAATAATATCTCAGCTATTTCTTTACTGGTTTTGTTTTCAGCTATATACTTAAGAATTTTCTTTTCGGAAATCGTCAGGTCATCAAGTTTTGGATTATTATTTTTTAATTCTGAGAATTTCTTTTTCCTGTTTATCAAAAAATCTGACATAGAAGGACTTATATAATACCTGTCATCCATCACTGAATATATACTGTCAATAATATCAGAAACTGCGCTATCCTTTATCACATAACCTTTGATACCAAGACTCATAGCTTCTTCAAAAATATCTTCTTCTCCGTACATTGTAAGAAATATTACTTTAACTTCTTCATCCTTTAGCTCCCTGAGAACTTCAAGCCCGGTCATCCGCGGCATATCAATATCAAGAATAGCTATATCCGGTTTTTTTTCTCTGATCAGACTTAATGCTTTCTCTCCATTGTCTGCTTCTCCCAATATAGCAATGTTTGCTTCTTCATTCAGCATTTGCCTTAATCCATTTCTGAAGATCGGATGATCGTCTGCTATAATTACCGTTATTTCCTTTTCCATAATATTAATTTTCAATTAAATAAAATTTACAGAACTCAGAAAGGAATACTTATCTTCATTTCTGTACCGTAATTCACAGAAGAATTTATTTCAAACTTACCATCAAACAGTTTGACTCTCTCGGATATACCTTTTAATCCAAATCCATATCCTGACGCATTCGATTTAATTTTTTCTAAACTGAACCCTATTCCATTATCGGAAATCAATACGGACAATATATTCCCGGATTTACTGATATTCAAAATTACACTCTCAGCACGGGAATGCTTTAAAATATTGTTAATGCATTCCTGAATTATTCTGTATAAACTTATCTCAACTTCAGGTTTAAGAAGCTTATCAATATTATCAGCGCTAAAAATAAAACTCATATCTGTCGAACCGGCTGCTCTGTCAGTAATTGATTTTATTGCTTTAGATAATCCAAGTCGTTCGATCTGATAAGGGTGTAATGAATATGAAATTTCTCTTACATCTTTTAAGGTATCGGTTATAATATTTGAAACTTCGCTTATGTTTTTTTCTACAGACTTTGTGATCTCAGGATTCTTCAGACTCATCTGTAATTTATTCTTCGAGATTAAAAGATCACTGCCGATACTGTCATGAAGTTCGGCTGAAATTCTTTTACGGTCATTTTCCTGAACTTCTATTAACTGTTTTGTGAACTCTGCCTGAGCTTTCTGCTCTTCACGGATCTTTCGGAGTTTATTGTTGTAAATTTTTCCCGCTGCTCCCGCGACTGCAAGCACTCCCAGTCCTTTGAACCACATTGTTTTCCAGAATGGAGGAGAAATATTAATTTTCAAAGACACACCTTTTTCATTCCATATATCATCATTATTAGACCCTTTGACCCTGAAGATATATTTACCCGGATCGAGATTCGTATATGTTGCCTGATTTTTATAACCTGAATATGACCAATCCCTGTCAAAGCCTATCAACTTATAAGCATATTTATTTTTTCCGGGAACAGTAAAATCCAAAGCAGCAAACTCAAATGAAAATACACTATCCTTATACGAAAGTTCTATTTCATTTTTCAAAGAAATACTCTTATCTAATACCGAACCATTTTCAGAAATTGGAACAGGTTTGTTGAAAATCTGTAAATCCGTTATTACAATATTTGGGATTGTTTCATTCTCGGTAATATCTTCCGGTCTGAAAATATCAAAACCATTTCCTCCGCCGAAGGCAAGTTCACCACCCTTTAGCTTAAGACCGCACTGATGATAATAGGCATTTCCCTGAAATCCATCTCTGACGTCATAGTTTATGAATGTTTCTGTTGCAGGATCTAATTTTGACAAACCGTAATTAGTGCTGATCCATATATTTTTTTCATTATCTTCCATCAGTTTGTATATGGCATCATTTGGCAGTCCGTCTTTCATTGTATATCTTTTAAAAGTATTTTGAGACGCATCAAATTTATTCAGACCACCGAATGTGCCGGCCCATATATTTCCTGACGAATCTTCCAGTAATGAAATTACTGTATTATTACTTATGCTTTTTACATTACCTGCTTCATTCTTAAAATGAATAAACTTCTGTTCTTTTATATCAAATTTGTTTAATCCCCCAATGTCTGTTCCGATCCATAAAATATCATTTCTGACTTTTATAACATCCCTGATCCTGTTGGAGCTTAAACTTAATGGATCTTTTTCATCGAAAGTAAAATTCGTAAATTTCCCTGTATTTATATTGAAAGAATTTAATCCTCCTCCAAGTGTTCCCAGCCAGATAATACCATCATTATCGTAAACCATCTTCAAAATTGTGTCCTGCCCCAGAATGTTTTTTTCAGGCAGGACATTTCTGAACTGTTTAAACTCTCCTGTCAGTTTATTCATTCTCCATAATCCCTGATTTTCCGGACTTATCCATAAAGTATCTTTATCAGTT
>JAGPCH010000232.1 GCA_018058125.1 Ignavibacteria bacterium
TAGTCATAAGCCGCGACTATCGAAGCATTTTCATTTACGATTGCTCTTACACTGCCAAGATGATCTTTATAAAAATAATATGCTTTATCGTTTTTTATTTTTCCTACCATGTCATTTCCCCAGACGAACCATTCATCAAGTATATTTCCTTTGTATGTAGCAAGGTCCTTCCCATCAACTCCTTTGACATAAAACTCATTATTATAGAGCTGCCAGCCGTTGCCGGGATTGTTCCAGTCTGAGATGAGAGGGGGGTTTGTCTGCGTGTTGAAATATTCTAACTTCCTTACTCTGTTTCCTGATTCGTCATAATAATATCTTGTTGCGTAAGTATATGGTCTTGAAGGAAAAATAACATTATTAGTATTTTTGATTCTCATAAAAAATCCGGATACCAATTAGATTTTATAAATCCATATTTTAAAAGTTCTTCACTTTTTATCTCACTTATTTCAATACATTTTCCTAAAGTCAACAGTATTTTTGCTTGTGTAATAGAACCGAGTTTTTTGGTTTTAACTGATTCACCATTAACATACTCAAATATAGGATAATATAAATCACTTTTTATAATAGCAGCTTTTAAAGAAACTTTAAAAATAAAATAGCCGATCTTTGTATCTATATAATAATTCCAAAAATTGTTTTTATCTAAAATATTTATTCTTAAATCAGAAATTTTAAGTATGCATTTCGAGCTATCTCTAATTCTTTTATTCAATCTGTCATTAAAAAATAATTTAATTTCTTTTGACATTTTTTTTTTACGTAATGAAATTTGATCAAATAAAAAAATGTCATCTAAAAATAAATATCTTTTCGAATAATTGTTAAAATCAGAAAGTTGATTTATAAAAAATATATTTAAGAATATTAAGCTGTCCTCAATTCTGTATATAGTGCTATCGTTTTTTTTAGTTATCTTGATGAATAAATATCCTTCAATAATATTTTCTTCATTTACAATTTCAGGAAAATTATAATCATCAAAAATTAAACTTGAAATATATTTATTATTTATTTGACCAAATATAGGTACATTTATAATGAAAAATAAGATTATATACTTTTTCATTAATTACTCCCTTTAATTAGTTGATTTCCGGTATCTTTAAAATTTAACTTATCTATTACCTGTCTTACATTCCAATTTCTTGGTCCTTCTCTATATTTCCCATATGACATTACATCAATAAATAAATCCCTTAAATTTGGATCATTATATCCAATAGGATGTTCTATTCCCATTAAATGTCCTAATTCATGAGAACCTGTCCCTGATCTTCCTGTAGGTTCAAATATTCTTAAAATATTTTCTGATACTCCTGCCGGAACATCTTTATGTATTTGATCTTTAGAATCGACATAGAACATTTCTGATAATGCAATATTGTTTCCTTCGGTTTCGAGTACTTTTGATAATTGCGAGTTCTCATAATTTGTTTCAATTAATTCGAAAGAAAATGATACTTCATAGTCTTTTCCTTTATATTCCATCATAACCCCTGCTTTATTCCAATTAATTTGAGCTTCAGTTATATAGTTTTTTAATCTATCCGCATTTGTAGAGCTGAAGGATCCTTTAAACTTAGAATTTGTAGAATAATAAATTTTTGCATAAATATTAATTTTATTGTTTTCTTCATCTACTTTTCCAATTGCATCTTGCCCATTCAAATCAACAAACTTAAGTGGATTATTAATTGAATATGCATATGGAGTAGATGATAGATATTTTTCCAATAAAGGTTCTGTCTGCCCCCAACGTCCTATCCTACTATCATAATACCTCGCCCCGAAATAATCATACAGACTCTCCTTATCCAATTCCTTCCCAGTATATTTGAACTTCATCGAATCTGCGTTAAAACTTCTTCCCTCAAGCGGATATCCCCAAGCATCATAATCATAAGCCGCGACTATTTGAGCATTATCATTCACGACCGCTCTTACACTGCCAAGATGATCTTTATAAAAATAATATGCTTTATCGTTTTTTATTTTTCCAACCATGTCATTTCCCCAGACGAACCATTCATCAAGTATATTTCCTTTGTATGTAGCAAGGTCCTTCCCGTCAACTCCTTTGACATAAAACTCATTATTATAGAGCTGCCAGCCGTTGCCGGGATTGTTCCAGTCTGTGACCGGAGGAGGATCTGTTGCAGAGTTTGTATATACAAGTTTTCTAACTCTATTCCCCGCTTCATCATAATAATATCTCGATGCATAAGTATTAGGCCGCGAAGCAGAAGCGGGGTCTTTGTGATACATTTCCGTGATGAGATTTCTGTGATCATATTTTACATCATAATTTCGGTTAATATCATCGAATATAACATTCCCGTTCGGATCATAGCTATACTGATCCTCAGCTCCGCTTACCTTACTAAGTTTGTTCGTACCGGAGTAATACTGATAATTGAAATCATCTGATAAATTATTATTGTCACCGTATCTTTTCAGAGTTGTAATATTGCCGTCTTTATCATAAGTATTTAATACTGAAAAGGACATATCTCCCTGATTCGTGTTGACTGCATTCAGAAGACGGTTACTATTGTCGTAAGTATAATTGTAATAGAGATTATAGTTATTCTGCGGAAAATTATCTTTATAAGTTCCGAAGAGCAATTGAGTATTTACATTTCCGGTTTTATAGTAAGTATTTGTAAAACCAAACAATCCTTGAAGACTGTTCATGGAAGTGATCCAGTTGCGGCTGTTGTATTCGAATTGATTCTGAAATTGAGATTGTTTAAAAAACTGAAAGCTGACAAGGGAATTCGGGTTGTAGGAATATGTTGAGAAATTAATATCGATCGGGATTTTATCAAGAGAAGGTATCGGATTTGCGTAATTTACCGTTCCCAATCGTCCGGCGTAATCATAATAGTATGAAAAACGTTTGTATTCGGATTCCATATGGTAGTTTATCTGAGTCACCTGATCCTGTGAATTATATTTGTAAGTAATTTCTTTTTCATCAAGTCCGTTAATAATATTCCACATCTTTATTACTCTTCCTCTTTCGTCATACCGGTAGTATTTAAAACTCCAGTTATCAGTGTTCCTCGTTCGGTAAGCAGTAGCTACGAGATTTCCTTTTGTGAAGTTGTTAATGTTTATTTCATATTCCGGCGGCGGGAAAAATAAACCATCCACAACCGAGCTGGAAAGCGTATCATAGACATTTACCGTCAGATACAGATCGGGAGTAGAAGGAACTGATTGCCCGCCGTCAGTAGGACTATCCGGTAAGAAAAAATCTTCGCCAACTCCTGTCAGTCGGTTTATTCCGTCATAGTTCCTGAATGTATATTTATCGGTATTTACATTTTTTTGATTTGCATCCTGTGTATAAGTAAGATTGTTATTCTTGTCATATATATATTTTGTTTGTCCTGCGTCCGGAGTTATTCTTTGAGATTGTCTTCCGTAACCGTCATAAGAATAAAATATATATTTGTTTTCAGGAGTTCTTACCTTTATTAGCCGGTACAAACTGTCATAGTAAAAATCAGTCTCCATTCGGATAGTCTCTATATCGAAAGAAGGTATTTCATCAGCATATTTCACTTCTTTAAGCAGGTTTCCTACGGCATCAAAATATTTTTCGAAATTATGACTCGTTTCATCGGTATAATTTTGAAATTCTATAAATCCATAATATGTATCTCCAAAATAATTTGGAAGAATGTTTTGATAGACATACGTATTCTTAGTAAAGCTTCCGTCCGGATAATTTGTTCGTATATTTCTTCCAAGCCCGTCATTTGAGAATTGAGTATTATTATTCATAGCGTCGGTATTATCTGACAGGATGTTCATATAATTGAAATTGTATCTGAAGCTGTTTGAATCTGTATCAGAAGTAAAAACATCTTTTTGCTTTACATTTCCAAAACCATCTATTGAATATTTAATTTTGTTGTGACCATTAGGGGAAGCGTTTCTGTATGATAAAATATAAATGCTGTTATTTACATTATCATAATCATATTTAATAGTGTAAGTAGAAGAATCCGGATTAAAGTCTCCGGGAAGTATTATAGAG
>JAGPCH010000233.1 GCA_018058125.1 Ignavibacteria bacterium
AAGCGGATGGCGAGGGATCGGTAGATGCAATAGATTATACCTCTCTTGAAACTGTTGAGATCGCCAAAGGAAATTTATCTTCACTTTATACAAATGCTCCGGGTGGCGTAGTGAATTTTTTAACCGATATGACTTTTAAAGCAAATTATGTAAAACAGAATAACATGTTCGGAAGCTATGGAATGTCGCAAAACGGTATCAAGACCGGACTTATGACAAACAACTATAAATTCTTCGCTTCATATAATTACCGGAATTATGACGGATACAGAGAGCACAACAATCAGTATTTTAATCTTCTTAATTCCTTTATGCAGATTTATCCCGATAGCCGGACTACTATTTCCATAATGGGAAATTATGTAAAGGGACTTGCTAAATTACCCGGCGCATTGAACCTGGAAGAATACGAAAACAATCCTTACAATGCATATACAGTAGCTGTCTCAAGTGACTTTAAAAGATATTTTGCGAAAGGAAGACTTGCCGTCAGATACAATACTTCTTTCGGTACCAAAACCAATAATGATATTGAAGCGACGGGTTACATTAAATTAAGCGATCTTCAATATACAACCAATCAGCTTTATAATTATAACAACAGAAACGCTCTGGGAGGTTTTTTAAGGTATAATAATATTTCTGATATTCTTTCGAGAAAAAATTTATTCTCAGTTGGGATTGACTACAATGCTGCTTCCGGGAATGTAGATTCTTACAATAATGTCTCCGGAATCAAAGGCGATAAACTTCAGTCTCAGAATGAAGAGTATATTTACAATGAAGGCATTTATCTGCAGAATCAGTATTTTGTTTACCGGGATAAAGCGTCTGTGTTTCTTTCAGTAAGATATGATAATATTGACATTACAAATAACAATCAGCTTTTCTCTTTTCAGAATTCGACAAGAAGGTTTTCAAGATATACACCAAGGTTTGCGGTGAATTATAAATTCACTCCGACAATTGCTGTCTATTCTTCTTTTGGATATTCATACGACACGCCGACTGCATCCGAGCTTCAGAACTATCCCTATACTTCAAACGGAGGAGCTACAACTTTGAATCCTGACCTAAATCCTCAGATCTCTAAAAATGTTGAGATCGGAATTAAAGGAAATGTATTTACCGAAAGTGACCTGCTTGAAAAATTATATTTTGAGGTGACATTTTACAATACAAAGATCGAAGATGAAATAGTACCGTTTGTTATAAATGATTTTACATATTTCAGAAATGCAGCATATACAAACAGAACCGGAATTGAGTCAGGGATCAAAATGGAAATGTTTGAAGGTCTGGAGATAGCAGCAAATTATTCATATGCGGACTTTAATTATCTAAACTATAATGCTATCAACTATAACAGTTCGGGCGATACAATAACCAATAATTATAACGGCAAAGTTGTACCGGCAATACCCGATAATCTTCTTAATTTTGTCATGAATTATCAGTTTAAAATTACAAAAGTTTATTCAGGAATATTACTTTGGGATATGGATTATGTAAGCAGTATGTTTGCTGACGATGCAAATGATGTTATCATTCCAAGTTATTTTTACGGAAACATAATGGCAGGAATTACCTGCAATTTTAAGAACTTTAACTTCCTTCTCAATGGAGGTCTTAATAATATTTTCGATGAAAAATATGTAGGATTTGTAAACATTAATGCAAATCCCGAACTCCCGGCAAGTCAGAGAAGATACTATGAACCGGGTGAACCGAGGAACACATACTTCGGTCTTAATATTGGTTATAAATTCTGATAAGTTTGTAAAGTTAAAAAATTTTTAACAAAATGAGAATCTTAATATTTTCTGCGATGATGATGATATTTACTATTAATACATCAATATCACAGATACCGAATTTCCGGATACATCCATCAGCAAATGCGCAGATAGAGCCTGCAATAGTTAGACATCCCGAAAATCCGCTTATAATGTTTGCGGCTGCTTATACAATAAGTAACTCATTCAGAAGTGAAGGAAATTATTTTACTACAGACGGAGGTATTTCATGGTTTGGATCAGACACTTGCAATACAGGATCATCAACAAGCAATCACGGCGGTGACCCCGGTCCGGTGATAGATAAAGACGGACATTTTATACTTACACATCAGGGCGGATTCATTGTCGGTATGTATTCATCATATTCAACTAACTTCGGAACTGTATGGAGTAATAATTATCAAATAGCGTCCGGTGATCAGGATAAAGGTTCGCCCGGTACTGATGATATCGCTACAAGTCCTTTTTACGGCAGGACTTATCTTGTCTGGACAAAATTTTTGAATCCGTTTCCAATTGTAAGCTCATATACTACAAACGGCGGTGAGAGCTGGACTGCAAACACGCAGATCAATTCATCTCCATCCGGATATATCTCTCTTGGAGCCGAAGCAGATGTAAATCTTGGAGGAGTAGTATATGTTTGCTGGTCGGGAGTACTGACGACCTCCCCACAGAATGAAAAATTCTGCGGATTTGCAAAGTCAACCAATGGAGGAGTGAACTGGTCTGTAAATGAAAATATTTACGCCATGAATGGAGTAAAGACCTCATCCCTTTCTCCCTGGAATATCCGCATCAATGGTTATCCTCATATTGATGCAGATAAATCAGGCGGTGAGAGAAACGGCTGGATCTATATTGTGACCGGTGAGAAAAATCTTTCACCTGCGGGAACGGACCCCGACGTCGTGTTTCACAGATCTTCAGATGGCGGAGATACCTGGTCTTCCGGTGTAAGAGTTAATCAGGATCCGATCAATAACGGAAAGGTTCAGTACTTCCCTGCAATAAATGTTGATGAGTTCGGAGGGATAAATGTGATCTATTATGACAACAGAAACATAACCTCAGATTCAATGGATGTATATCTATCCCGTTCAACAGATGGCGGAAACAGCTGGAATGATTTCAGGATCAATGAAAACAGATTCTTACCGAAGACTGTATCAGGCTCCGGAGGTTCCGGAAATCAGGGTGATAATATCGGGATCACATCAGCAGGCAAAAAACTATGGCCGGTCTGGATGGATGATCATACGGGAATTTATCAGATCTGGACCGCACCTGTTAATGTAGATGAACTCAGTGTTAATCAGATAAGTCAAAGCATTCCGGAAAAATTTTCATTATCTCAGAATTATCCTAATCCTTTTAATCCGGCAACAAATTTTGAGTTTGGGATTTCGGAACCGGGATTTGTTTCTGTGAAAGTATATAATATCTCAGGGAAAGAAGTTGCTGTTTTAGTTAATGAATACAAGTCTGCCGGAATATATTCTGTATATTTCGACGGAAGTAATCTGGTTAGCGGGATTTATTATTACAAGATGGAATCTGGAAATTTTAATGAAACAAAACGTATGGTTCTGCTAAAGTAAAAATTCAATTTTCGGGTTGAGTTATTTTGAGAAGTTTATAAAAAAAAATTTTAACAAAAAAAGTGTAGTGTTGATCAAAATATTTTATTTATTTAGCATATGTCTTTTAATGAATTTATGTAGTAATGCACATGGATATCAATCAGGCATATCCGGAGAAAGGGATATTTTATCTGGTGAAAATTCAGTTGAATATAATACGGCTGAGGAAATTTCCGGCCATGTGTCATTAATAATTTCAGCACTAAATCTTAAAAAACATTCTATCAGGCATTTACCTTTTGCCTTTATAAGAAAAAATTCAAATCAAAAAAATCAGGACTTTGCAAAGTCTGCAAAATCAAATTATTCATCGGAAGATCGTGCTGCCTGTCCGGACGATCAAGATTATGTAGATCAGTCTTTTCTTAAATATCTTCGAATATCCAAAATGCTCTGTTAGAATTTTCCATCAGCATAAATACTGTTTATAGTATCTTTCCATAGTCTTCGCAAGACTTAATTCCAGATTGATATATTCTAAATTCTAAATTAAGCACTACCTGAAAAATTATTTTTTGGGAATATTGCAAACATAATCAACAAGATCAGAAAACCATGTCAGAAAATAAAAGACCTGAGCAGGCAAAAACATTACGTACT
>JAGPCH010000234.1 GCA_018058125.1 Ignavibacteria bacterium
GTGTCAGCGGGTATATTACTTGACAGGATAAAAAATAATTAATATTGCGTAAAAAAAAACTGTCTTAAAGATTTTATCTTTAAGACAGTTTAAGATTTAGATGTTATCTGATTTTATTTTATCAGTACCATTCTCTTTGTAGCGGTAAAGTTTTTATTATCAGATCCATTTACATTTATCCTGTAAAAATACATTCCACTGGCAAGATTAATTCCGTTGAAGTTAACAGAATAGTTACCTGCAGTTTGAGTTTCATTGACAAGATTCATTACTTCCCTTCCTGCAATATCATAAATCAGTATTTTCACATTTCCGTCAACCGGTAAACTGTAGTCTATCTTTGTAGTCGGATTAAATGGATTTGGAAAATTCTGAGATATTGAATATTCTGTAGGTAGTACCGCGCTTGGAACTAGATTACCTCCTATAACGGAAGTATAAATATCAATTTTGTTACTTGCTGAATCCTGAATTTCAAAAAGGAGTAAATTTTCTTCTCCTGTAAATGCTGCAATCTTAGTAAACGGATTTGGCAAAGCGCTTCTCCAGGCAAGATTCAAAGGAACAGATTGAAATGATGTACCTGTAGTTCTCAATCTCATTTTTGCAATTAGTGTACCTGGTGAAGATGTGTCAATTCTTGGAGAAAGCTCCGGACTAGTCGGAAGATTTGGAGCCATTCTTAAAATATTTCCCGTGATAGATGGATTTACAGGTCTGTATTCTACCGGCAGACCTGAGCTTACAATTGAAAATCTTAATGTATCTCCCGGATAAGCTATTTCAGGATTAAAGTCCCAGTAATATTGTGCAGATCCGTAAATAAAAGGAGTCACATCACCATTTGTTTGTTTCATATATATATCAAACTCAATTCGGTTAGGTTGCGTTACTTGTAGATTTGATACTGTCAGCCTGTAAGTTGGGAATACATAAACTGAATCTGACTTTTGTGCAAAAGTTGTGTTCAAACTTACAAATGCTAATATTATAGCAAATGATATTTTGATGAATTTACTCATTTGTTTAATTTTGTTTTAGTTTTGATTTATTGTTAATTGTTATTTTTCTGTAGAAAATTATTGTGTAATATAAGATAATTATTTAAAGATATATACAGATAATTTATTCTATAAATTTTAAGGAGCAATTGATTGAATAAAATTAGATGAATTATTATAAACAAGAAGTATATCTACCAGATCTGTAATATTATTCCCTGTCACATCCGAAGGTACGTACCCTGTCAAAAAATTACTTGCATCATTATAAGCAGAAAGTACGTCATCAAGTGAAACAAAACCATCCTTCATAATATCTCCGCTGTATATATTAAATTTTGGATCAATGTAAATCTGATTATTGCCATAAGCTTTTGCGGCAAGATTAGTAAAATTATAACTGACCTGTCCGCCTTTGGTCAATGTGCTTCCGCCGGCTGAGCTCCATGTCTCTAATGCATTTCTGTGGTTTGTCTGAAGATAATATGTTCCGGTAGGTGCATTATTAAAAACAAATACTCCGCTGAATGTAAGAGAATCTATAACCGCCGTTGCCGAATCAATTACTGAAAATGGCGCAGATGTCTGACGCGCATACACTGTTACAGTATCACTCATTCTTAATCTGTCATTTGTATTATCATAAAATCCTTCAATTGACAATTTCAATTCGAGAGTAGCGACATTCTTGTTTACAAATTTCAGGATCCTGCCGGATGAAGAGTGATGTTTTAATACATACAGTTCATTATTCTCATCCACACCAAATGACGATATGGCAAAATTTGTATCCTGCAGCTGAGTGTTTACAACCGGATTAACTCCGTCATAAGTAAGAGCCCATACTGTACCAAAGCTGTAATCCGCATAAACATACTTTCCGTATAATCCGGGAAGCAATGAACCTCTGTAAACATATCCTCCTGTTACAGATGCTCCTACAGAATGAGAGTAATCGAATATAGGTCTTGTAAATCCTTTACCCGTTGTATCGCAGGTTCCGTAACACTGAAAGCCTTCCATTTTATTCCAGCCGTAATTTTTACCGCTTTCTATTATATCAATCTCTTCCCAGAGATTCTGACCGACATCTCCGCAATATAATTGGTTTGTGAGATCATCAAAACTGAACTTCCACGGGTTTCTGATACCGTATGCATAAATTTCTTTTTTTGCTCCTGTGCTATCATTATAAAAAGGATTGGTAGTAGGGATTGAATACTGATTTCCTCCGCTAGCAGAATCAATATCAATTCTTAAAATACTTCCGAGAAGCGTGTTTTTATTCTGCCCGTTTCCCTGTGGATCTCCGCCGCTGCCTCCGTCTCCTAATCCTACATACAAATAATTATCATTTCCGAATGCAATTTTTCCTCCGTTGTGATTTGAATACGGCTGTCTCAGAGTCAGCATAATATATTGTGAGCTGAGAAGCGCTGAGTCAGGATTTGTCGGGCTTACGGTATATCTGGAAAGTCTGGACCAGTATGTAGTGATTGAGCTTATAACGCTGTCAAAGGTATGGTATATATAAAAATATCCGTTGTTTGAATAATCCGGATGAAATGCCATTCCGAGCAGTCCCAGTTCATTCCCGGATTGAGAAACTTTTGAAGCTAAATTTAAAAAAACTTTTGAAGCATTTACAGACGGTGAATTATTTATAACATAGATCAATCCCCTCTGCTGCAATATAAATAACCTGTTAGTACCGTCATTTGCATTTGCCATTTCAATAGGATAACTAAAACTGTGCAGTGACGGAAAAGCATCTACCATCTTATACTGTGAAAATGTCACAACCGGAGTAAGAGTCATAACTATCAACAACAGAAATAAGAGTTTGTGAAATTTTTTCATTTTTTTATATAATTTATTTAATAAAATATTTTGGGGGTTTTTATAATTTAAATTAACACAGAAACTTATGCTGTAATAAATCTTCGGGGAATTATTCTAACAATAAAATCAGTCGAATTATTTTAAGCTATAAGCATATCCTGGAGATCCACTGATTTATCCGGGAATAATCCTTGAGACAAATACTGAAGAATTATTATTTGCTAAAACAAGATCAGTAAGATCCGTGATCCTGTTTCCGTCGAGATCAGTAGCATTATAGCCCGCTGTAAATGATGATGCATCATTGTATATCTGCAGCAGATCTGTAAGGTCTATAAGTCCATCCTGGTCAGTGTCTCCGCTGTACAGGCAATATTTGGCATTTTTCAATTTCATATTGTTTCCAAATGCCATGTTTGATGAAACCGTAAAATCATAACTATTGACAGAACCTGCTGTAAAAGATTGCGGAAACTTACTCCATGTCTCTATTGTATTTTTACCTTTTACTGCAATATAATAACTTCCGGAAGAAGCATTCTCAAAAGTAAATGAACCGCCGAAAGATAAAGAATCAATTACGGTTGCGGATGAATCTATAATTGCATACGGAGCAACCGAATTTCTCAAATATACTATCATTGTATCATTTGAATTCAATACAGATGATCCTGTATTAAAATATCCCTCAGGTATTACGTTTAAATTCAGTAAAGAAGTAACTGCTGATGGAATATAAATATCATCTGTTATCATAGAATCATTTGCGCCGGTAGCGTGATTCCACATTGAGCCCATATAAATCAGCGATGAAGATGTATATGCATTATCCGAAGACGATCCCAAAGATGTAGATGCGTTCCTCGGATCCGTATGAGGGAAATCTGATACTCCGGTGTCAACAAACAATTCCCAGCTGTCTCCTGCTGATTCATAAACTACTTTTATGCTTAAATACTGATTTGCATAATCCCCGCTTGATATGATATTTGTAAATTTTGAATTAAGATTTACGCCATTTGTGAATTTTGCAAGTCTGACCGGATCAGTGCTTCCGCTTTGTCCCATTACAACTGCATATCCGTTACCCGTTGTAAGATCAGATGTGGTCTTTCCGATTATAAATGCCGCGCCGTAATTATTGCCGTCAAATCCTGAAGGATCCGCTCTTGACTGCCGGATATTAAATGCCCATATA
>JAGPCH010000235.1 GCA_018058125.1 Ignavibacteria bacterium
CAATAAAAGGATCTATAAATAATGTATTATCATCAATATGTATCTCTAAAAATGAGTGACCGTGATAGATTAGTTTAGACATTGATACAAAAATATTAAAGTTATTATATAAAGTGTTTGAAATTACCATTATAAAGAAACTAATTCAATTTTATAATTTAGGCATATTTAATTAACCCGGTACAGGACTGTTATCAATGGAACTGAATTTAAGTGAATTCTTAAGTCAAACCCCCGGTACATTCCCAAAAAATTGAAAATATTTTGAATATGTAAAAATTCTTAACTTTTTACTTAAAATGAAATAAATTACATTGTTGTTCTTAACATAAAAATAAAAAACATGTCGAAATTATTAAAAGAAAAATTAAATTCTCAAAGCCATTCACTAAGAGATGAAGCCAAATCAATTATAAAAAATCACGGTGATAAAGCCGTTGGTACTGTTATAATTGACCAGCTTTACGGCGGTATGAGAGGAATTAAAGGATTGATCTGTGATACATCTTCGGTAGGATTGGATACAGGTCTGATTATAAGAGGTAAATCGATCTTAGAATTAACGGATAAACTTCCTGAAGAGATTTTTTATCTTCTGCTTACAGGTAGTCTTCCTGAAGAAAAAGAGTTAAAAGAATTTCAATCGGATCTTTACAAGAGGGGGGAAGTTCCGTCCTATGTATGGGATGTCTTAAATGCAATGCCTGCTGATTCGCATCCTATGGTAATGTTCAGCACAGCAATTCTCTGCATGGAAAAAGAATCGGAATTCAGAAAATCATATGATGAAGGTATCGGTAAAGAAGAAATGTGGGAGCCTATGCTTGATGATTGTCTTAATATAATAGCAAGGGTCCCTCAGATAGCTGCATTTATTTACAGAAAAAAGTTCAATAAAGGCGATATGATAGCGCCTGATGCAAATCTTGACTGGGCGGCAAATCTTGCAAAAATGCTTGGTGTAAAAGATGAAGACGGTTCGTTTGCAAAACTTATGCAGCTTTATATGGTGCTTCACAGTGATCATGAAGGCGGTAACGCTAGCGCATTCACTAACAATGTGATCTCTTCAACCCTTTCCGATGCTTATTATGCTTTCAGCGGAGCATTAAATGCCTTAGCCGGACCGTTGCATGGATTGGCAAATCAGGAATGTCTTAAGTTTATCATGGAAATGAGAGAAAAGATCGGTCATAAGCCGAGTGATGAGGACGTAAAGAATTATTGTCAGGATCTTCTTGATAACGGCAAACTTGTTTCCGGATACGGACATGCAGTATTAAGAATAACTGATCCGAGATTTACTGCTTTTCTGAATTTTGGAAATAAATCAATTCCGGAAGATGAAATATTCAGCATGGTAAGACAGTTGTTTGATATTGTTCCTGTTTTATTAAAAGAGCAGGGGAAAGCTAAAGATCCGTGGCCGAATGTTGATGCGATAAGTGGTTCATTGCTTTATCATTACGGAGTTAAAGAATATGAATTCTATACCGTATTCTTTGGTGTATCAAGGATTCTTGGATTCTCAGCTCAGATAATATTGGCAAGACTGATGGGAAATTCCATTATCAGACCGAAATCAGTTACGACCGAATGGATAAAGAAAGAGATCTCAAAATAATATAAACTCTAATTAACGTTTTTTAATAAAACCCGGAAATGATTTTTTTTCGGGTTTTATTTTGCCCTGACGGAAAATAAATTGATAAAAGATTTTAATGTTTCAGCAATTATTATTAGCATTAAGCAACTTTGATTTCACAGATCTAAAAATTTC
Source organism: Ignavibacteria bacterium (assembly GCA_018058125.1). Taxonomy (GTDB): domain Bacteria; phylum Bacteroidota; class Ignavibacteria; order Tepidaquicellales; family Tepidaquicellaceae; genus JAGPCH01. The sequence continues at coordinate 1,781 of JAGPCH010000235.1, forward strand.
AAAATAAGAAATATTAAATTCTAATTTAAATTTAATGTGAAAAATTTATTTGTTTTAATATTGCTGACATTAGCTCAGATAAATGCTTATTCACAAAATAGCTGGTACTGGCAGAATCCTCAGCCACAAGGCAACAGATTAAGAGGTTAATAGGTGTTCACTTTTTATTGCTCCCTCTTATTCATAAAAAATACCGGGATCGACTCTTTGTTTACAAGAAATTTTATTTGTAGATCCAGCTTTCTTTGACCTTATAGCATTCAGCATCGGCATTTTTACCCAGATAAGGATTCCTTTTATCATTTTTTACATCGGTTAACCAGTAACCATTACCGTAAGCTGAATTATTTACACAGTTTAGCAAATAGACCGTTTTATCATTCAGACCGTAAGATTTTACATAAATCATAAACAGATCAGTAAATGCGCTGAAGATCTTTCGGGCTTCATCAAGAGTAGTTGACGGATTAACTTTCGCTTTTAGCTTTTTCATTTCATTACTGAACTTTTTCTGATCAGGCAGATACTCAGGATTCATGGATTTCCAGTAATCATCGATCACATTTATTATCATTTTAGTTACCCGCCTTGCATCTTCAATTCTTCCTTTTGCCAAAGTATTCTTCAAAAGCATATAATCAACCATGACATCAGTTACATGAACCCTGTCATTATAAGTACCAAGTTCTGAATTATCAAATTCAATTTGAGTGTAACTTTTTTGTGATGTGACATTTGTCTGTGATAAAACACTTTGATTTCCGATAATGATTAAGCAAAACATTGAAATTAAAAACATAATAGATTGAGACTTATTTATCTTATTCATAATGAATTTTTTTAAAATTAAAAATTACAGTTATTAAAAAGTACAAAAATTTTATGAATTTGTAAAACGTACAATTTTTGTGCCAAAATTGTATCATATATTCCTTTACTGTCAGATCGGGAAGATTTAACTGAGCAGTATTCTCAAATAGTCATTGCACTTCCGTTATTCCGACACATAAAGATATACAAACTGAAAAGGAAGAGGTATTGCCAATTTCAGAGAATGAAGCAGAAGACTCTTTCAGATAGATTATAATTTTAATTGTGAATAAGGAACTTCATTAACAGCAAATTACGTTAACAACCCCATATAAATTCGGTCAAGCTTATTTGGATAGTTGGATAGAATTAAATGATACCGGTATTTTTCAGAAAAACATTTTACTGCTTTAAGGATAATTCTTAACAGTTCCAATCCAATCAATGTAAACCATAAAATTCTGTAAACCTTAATACTTCATCTGAATTTTCGAATACTTTAATCAAAGCGTTCTCGTAATGGAATGCGCTTTGGAATAAATAAGCTCCGCTGAACTATCAATTTTCAAAAAATAAACAGGCAATAAAAGCAAAACAATAAAATGAAAAACGCAATTAAATTAATAACGGCTTTGATGTTCTTTATTAACATTAACACATCTTTAGCTGATGATCTGAAGTACAAGCTTTATGTGACAAATATAAATTATATATCCGAGAAGACTCTTGAGTTTGATATTTACTTAATGAAATTAATGAATGACAAGGAAGAGCTGAAATACGGTTTTGGAATGTATATTCTGAACATCAATCCCGGGTTCGCAAATTCAGGGATCTTAACTTATACATTGATGAATTCTGATCTGCCCGGGCCGATGAGACCTTCGGGCGCTTCTGTTTCAGAAAATCAGCTCATACTTTCAATTAACAATATAGATCCTGATTTTGAATCATTTCCGGTAATTCCTTACGAAGAGCCGGGTTTGTTGATTGCAAAAATGAAACTGGAAACCTCTTCAGATAAATTTTCTAAGGAAGATTTTGATCTGGAATGGTCAAACGGGGAAAACAATCTGAATACAAGAATTGCTACTTTCGTGGATGATAAAACGGTTGAAGTAAGAGATTTCAGAAATTATTTTTTCTCTTCCAATGATCAGGGATTCTCCGGAGGTTTATCTTCACGCCCTTCAAAGTTTTCTCTTTCACAGAATTCCCCTAATCCGTTTAATCCGTCAACGTTTATAAGTTATTCACTGACTGAAGATGCATTCACAAGCCTCAGAGTTTATGATATAAACGGTAAAATTGTTGCTACTCTTGTAAACGAGGATCTTGATGCAGGTGAGTATGAGGTTGGTTTCAACGGCGGTAATTTTGCAAGCGGAATATATTACTATAAAATAATCTCGGGGAAATATACTGCCGGTAAAAGAATGTTTCTGATAAA
>JAGPCH010000236.1 GCA_018058125.1 Ignavibacteria bacterium
CCTCAAGTCTCGGAGCGCCGCAGTTTTTACATTTAAAAGTATGATGCTTTTCATCCTTCAGACCTTCCGAATATTTATTCTGAGTTACAGAAGCATTACTGAAAATGTCGTTCATACCTGAGAAAGGTTTTATCTTCTGATAATACTCTTTCACTTTTGATTCAATATTGAAATTTGCAATTACCCCGTCAAGCTGCGGATCATTCTTAGCCGAATGCTTCTCTGTAATTTTCTCAAAGACCCTTCTCAGCTCTATAGGAAAAGCACCTTTGGCAATTTTCATTTCAGAATTAAGAAGCATTTCCCTTTCTTCGGTTGTAAGCGGAACAGCTCCGTAAGAATTAAGAAAATTATTCCAGTTATCATCTCCACCTTTTGCCGAATGCCATGCGGTCTGAAAGGCTTTATCGGTTTCAGAATTGAATTCTTTTATATTGGAATTATCTGACATTATGTTTACTTAAAATTCAAGATCCCCGTGAGCATCACCACCCTTCATGTTTTCGTATTTTTTTCTGAACTCGGCATCAAGCTGAGCCATCTTTCCGGCAAGCGAAAAATCTGACATCATTTTTCCGGTCCAGTACGAACTGACATTTGAGTAATCTGCTACTGTCATTCCGAAATCTTTTAATACATCCTGTGCGTCTCTGCCTTGTTTTCCGAGAACATCCTGAGCCACCATTGACTCTACATATTTTTCAAAAGGAATTGAATCAGCCGAAATACCGGCGCCGCTACCGAGATTTCCGGTTGCAGTAGTGTTGAAAGCTGCAGCGTATTTTGTTGAGATTGTAAAAGATGTATCATTTTTCATTCGAGTAAGCCATTCGGCATTGACGCGGTCCCACTTCGGCATGTCCACGCCGATGTCTTTGATAGCTTCGTCAATGGCAATTCCGGAAGCCATTTTTGCATTAACGCCCGCCCACTGCTCGAGTGAAATTCCTTCGAAAGGTTCTAAGATAGAGTTTGACATAAGATTTTAATTTTGATTTTTAATTTTGAGTATGTAAATATAACTATATATGATTTATTTTTCCAAGAAATAATGATATCCAATTAAGATTCGGACAAATTTGTCCAAAATAAATTTCTTGCTAGTTACCAATCTGCCGCGGCAAGACTGTCCAAAAAAGCAATTTTGCCGAGGCTTAAAGACTCTAAGGTAAAAACTTTAAAAAATAACTTCTTTGAGACTTTGAGACTTAGTGTCAGAGTAAATGGATTTGATTTCCGACAGTCTGGAATATTGGGAACGATTAATAAATTTGTTCAAAAAGATTTATCAATTAGAAATTTTTTTTCACAAATCGATAAATTTACAATTAGGAAAATCGGATTAATTTATTTATGTTAAACAGGTTTTCGGGGATACAATTAACCCGGTAACTCTAATCATAAAGTAAAATTACACAACAGCATTAATGGAAAATATAGTAACTATAGTTGGCAGACCCAATGTAGGAAAATCAACGCTTTTCAACCGTATGGTCGGCGGGCAGACAGCGATCGTTCATGAGACAAGCGGAGTCACGCGTGACAGGAATTACGGCGAAGTCGAATGGCAGAATAAGAAATTCTTTCTTATAGATACCGGAGGATTCGTGCCTGATTCTGAAGAGAGATTTGAACAGGCGATCCGAACTCAGGTGAAAATGTCGATAGAAGAAGCCGATGAAATTTTATTCGTAGTCGATGCAAAGAACGGTATTCATCCGATCGACATGGAGATCGGGAATATGCTCAGGAAATATTCAAAGGAAAAAAAGATCATTCTTATTGCTAATAAAGTTGATATCGTAGAGAAAGAACCAAATGTGCTGGAATTCTATTCACTTGGGCTCGGTGAACCGTTTCCTCTCTCTGCAATTAACGGCTATAACTCCGGTGACTTGCTTGATGAGATCACAAAAGATTTCAAACCTGCGGACGAAGATAAAGAAGACAACAGAATAAAGTTTGCAATAATCGGAAAGCCGAATGCAGGGAAGTCTTCAATTGCCAATGCGTTACTCAATGAAGAAAGAAACATAGTAACGGAAATTCCGGGAACGACAAGAGATTCTATAGATTCAACTCTGAAGCATCACGGCGACGAGATCATTCTCATTGATACTGCCGGACTGAGAAGGAAGACTAAAGTAAAAGAATCGCTTGAATTTTATTCAGCTATCAGAACATACAAATCGATCGAAAGATGTAATGTAGCTATACTCGTCATTGATGCATCTGATCTGCTTGAGGAATTGAGCAAATCCTCTGATATTGATCTTGCTACATTCAAACTCGATAATCAGGATGTAAAGATAATAAATGATGTAGTTCAGTTAAAAAAAGGACTCCTTATAGTTATAAATAAGTGGGATCTCGTTGAAAAAGATTCTAACACGGCTAAGAAAGTTGAACAAAAAATTACCGAACATCTTAAGAGTTATACATATCTTAAATTCATATTCATATCAGCATTAACCAAACAGAGGATACATAAGGTAATAGAGGAAGCCAAGATTATTTTCAACGAAAGAGCAAGAAAGATCAAGACCAGCGAACTCAATGAAGCGCTTCTCAATGAGATAAGACTCAAGCCGCCTCAGTCACAGAGAGGTAAAGAGATCAAGATAAATTATATAACTCAGCTCAGATCATCACCTCCTGTATTTGCATTTTTTGCAAATGATCCTGACGGGATAGAAAGTAACTACAGAAGATTCCTTGAAAAAAAATTAAGAGAGAAATTCAGCTTCACAGGTGTACCTATAGAACTGGTGTTTAAGAAGAAAAACTGATCCCATCCGGTTTAGTTTAAAATTCTGAATTTGATAAGTAAGAAATTACGTTCTTTATATTCAATACGACTTTTTGATAATCAAACACGATAAACCATGATAACTGAAGTATTTACTGCTTCAACTTACGGCGTTGATGCATACATAATCAGAGAAGAAACTCACATTGAGAAAGGACTCTTTACATTTTCCATAGTCGGGCTACCCGACAGCGCTGTAAAAGAATCAAGAGACAGAGTAGCAGCCGCAATAAAGAATTCCCTTTTTCATTTTCCCTCAAGAAGATATACAGTAAATCTCGCGCCGGCAGATGTCAGAAAAGAAGGCTCGGGATTTGACCTGCCCATTGCGATCGGCATCCTTTGCGAGACATCACAGGCTTCCCCGGTAAAAGTAAAAGACTATGTATTCACAGGCGAACTCTCACTCGACGGAAAGCTCCGTCCTGTGTCAGGTATACTGCCGATCGCACTCGAAGCAAAGAAAAATAACTTCAAAGGCATAATCCTTCCGGTAGATAATGCCAAAGAAGCTGCGATAGTAGAGGAGCTTGAAGTAATGCCATTTGAGACCCTTATGGAAGTCATAGATTTTCTAAATGATGAGATCTGTCCGCAGCCATTCAAAGTGGATGTGAAGAAGATGTTCTCACAGGATCAGAATTATCTTGTTGATTTTGCAGATGTAAAAGGTCAGGCTGAGGTTAAACGGGCGATGGAAGTTGCAGCAGCTGGTTCTCATAATATAATCATGATCGGACTTCCCGGTTCGGGAAAGACTATGCTTGCAAAAAGGCTACCGACCATACTTCCGCCTCTTACACTTGATGAAGCGCTTGAGACGACGAAGATACATTCGATTGCGGGAATACTTCATAACAGTTCGGCAATAATCTCAACGAGACCGTTTCGTTCACCGCACCATACAGCAAGTGATGTATCGCTTGTCGGCGGCGGTCCGAATGCAAAGCCCGGCGAGATCTCTTTCTCACATAACGGGGTTTTGTTTCTTGACGAACTTACAGAGTTCAAGAAGAATGTTCTTGAAGTAATGCGTCAGCCGCTTGAAGACAGGGTTGTTACAATATCACGTTCAAAGATATCTGTAATGTATCCGTGCAATTTTATGCTCGTTGCGGCAATGAATCCGACCCCCGCCGGTTCACAGAAAGAAGCTTCAATGTATTCAGATTTTGATGTACAGAAATTCCTTTCGAAGATCTCCGGTCCTATCTTAGACAGAATTGAT
>JAGPCH010000237.1 GCA_018058125.1 Ignavibacteria bacterium
GAGATCCAAACCGGTAATATTAAACTGATCCTTAAGAAATGGTATATGACTGCCGGTTCCGCAGGCAACGTCAAGCATTTCTTTGCCTTTTGATCTTTTAAATTTCTTTATCAGCGATTTGATCTTTTCACTTTCTTTTTTATAATCCTTCCAGTGATAGATCTTATCGTAATATTTTGCCGTGAGTTTATACAAATTTTATATATTTTATAATGTATTTTTATCCGCTGCAGGTCAGAATGTCTACAAATTTCCAAATGTCTTCAAAAGTATTGTAAAGAGGTACCGGTGCTACTCTGATGACATCAGGTTCACGCCAGTCACAGACCACATCTTTTTTCATTAGTCTGTTGTACAGCTCTTTGCCGTTGTTTTTTATTCTTAATGAAAGCTGACAACCTCTCTGATTTACATCTGTGGGAGTAATGATCATGATCGAATCGCCAACTTCATTTTCATTAATCAGATATTCCAGATAACCTGTAAGCTGCTCGCTCTTTTTTCTGAGATTGCTAATACCGGCTTCATCAAAAATATCCAGCGATGCTCTGAGTGATGCGAGCATAAGTATAGGCGGATTGCTCAACTGCCAGCTCTCGATGGTTTCAATCGGAATGTATTTATGATCCATTAAAAATCTAGTTTTTTTATCATGTCCCCACCAGCCGAGAAATTTCGGAAGTGACTGATCTTTCAAATGCATTTCATGAACAAACGCGCCTCCGATAGCTCCGGGACCGGCATTCATGTATTTATAGTTACACCAAACGGCAAAATCTACATTCCAGTCGTGAAGCTTCATTGCAAGATTACCCGTTGCATGCGCCAGATCGAAACCGACTTTGCAGCCTTTCTTATGACCGGCTTTGGTGATCTTTTCGATTTCGAATGCCTGACCTGTATAATAATTTACACCGGCAAACCATATCAGAGCGATCGAGTCACCTTCCTTTTCTATCATCGCTTCAATGTCTTCTGTTCTGATCGTGTCTTCGCCTTCACGCGGATGCATTTCTATCAGAGAGGTTTCAGGATCATATCCGTGAAATTTTAACTGTGACTGAACGGCATAATGATCCGATGGAAAAGACTTAGCTTCAATTAATATTTTATTTCTGCTTTTATCCGGTCTGTAAAAAGAAACAAAAAGCAAATGCAGATTCGTTGTCAGGGAATTCATATTCACAACCTCAACAGATTTTGCACCGACAAGTCTGGCAGTCTGATCTGTCAGAAATTCATGATAAGGCAGCCAGGGATTTTTTGCCTGTGAATGCCCGGCAAGCGCTACTTTTTCCCAGTCGAGTAATTCCTGCTCAATGTAAGCCCGGACAGTTTTAGGCTGAAGTCCAAGAGAGTTACCGCCGAAGTAAACTACATCTTCACCATTTTCTTTTTTTGGAATATGAAATTTATCCCTGTAGTTCTTTAAAGGATCATTTGCATCTGATTCCTGAACGAATGAAAAGTCATTTCTAAAATTCAAATTATTGTTTGATAAAATTTAAAAGTTAATTTTTAACAAATTACAAAAATTATAAAAGCATTTCTACTTTATAAAATGAATAGCAGGATTAAACCATGTCTTTGATTTTCATTTAAAACATTAAATCAATATCCTGAATTTCTTTTAATCAAACTAATCTGAATAAACAGATCCTGCTCGGTGCGGCATCAGTTGCAAAATCAGGGATCTGTATATTTAAAAGATAATTACCATCTTCAATTTCTTCATTTATATAAATCATTTCCGTAATAGTTTTCAGGGAATGGTTTGACTTATCAACTTTATGTGAACCCAATTCGACGTTCCAGTAAATATGGTGTGCTGAAAGCTTACCTTCGTCGAAAGTTCTGTCAACTGATGGTATATCAATAAGTAAATGCTTAACATTTAACATATCAATATACTCCATTGCCTCAATAGAAAAAAATGGCGGATGATGATTCATATAATTTCTCGATTTTTTAGAATCATCATTTGGCAGAGTTCTGATTATTAAACCTTCGAAAAAGCTCTTATCAGCTCCCAATAATTTTTTCTCAATTATTTTTCGTGTAATTAAAAAATCATCTTTGTTTTTACCGGGAGTATATTTATCCCTGGAATCATTTGCTTTCTCCGGAGTTACTGTTATCAAAGTAGCAGGGAATAAAGAATCTGTTAAGGTTTCATTAACAGAAATTCTTTCAAGAGAAATATGTCCGACACATTCGGTATGAGTTCCGTTGCAATGCGGAATGATCCTGTACTCTTCAAAGTTGCATCCCCCGCCACGTCTGGTATCACCTACGAATTCTCCGGCTTCGTATGCTTTTGCAGTAGCCTTGTCGACACCGTAAGTGTTTGGCTGTTCGCCGTTGAATAATACGGGAATGGAAATGACAATGGGTTCTGAAGTATTACACGAGTAAATTATATTATTAATTTTAAAATTAATTTTCATTTAGACTTTCCCCGGGAATATGTTTTACCACTAAGTCTCAAAGACTCAAAGACTCAAAGAAAAATATTTGTAAAATTTTTTAAACATAATACAAACAAATAATGATAAGATCAAAAAGATTTTATTTTATATAGTTAACAAAAACTTTTTGAGCCTTAGAGACTTTGAGGCAAAACTTTTTTCAAAATACTTTAAATAGAATCTCTATTCAAATTAAAATTTACGTTCTTTAAAAATATAAAATAATTATATTTGTGAAAAATCATATATGTGCAGACAATTCATCACAGCGGGCAAGCTCTCCAAATTAAGAAAGATCATCGAAGAAGTTTACAATGAGGATCTTAAAATAAGATTGTTTGAAGAAATTGACAAAGACGAAGAGGATCTTGAAGAAGAGATCGACGAAGAATTAGATGATGAGAGAAAATTCAAAAGAGATTATGAAGCCATATTAACTCATGACATTCCGGTAATTTCATATGATGCCGGGGAAAAATTTCTTACAAAGATGAAATGGGGGATCCGCTTCAGTCCGGAAAAAAAGTCTCCGCTTATATTTAACTCCCGAGATGACACCATAGCAGCCAAGCCATTCTGGAAAAAAACTTTTGATAAAAACAGGATACTGATTCCTATGTTCGGATTTTATGAATGGCAGGATATCGGACAGAAGAGAAAACTAAAGACTAAAATTACACTTGTAAAAAGAAAGATGTTTCTCGTTCCGGGTTTGTACTGGAAGAATAAAGAAGGCATAAATGAATTCACTCTTATTACAACTTCACCTAATACATTCATGAAAAAGATACATACAAGAATGCCTGTTATTTTCCAGAACAATAAAGATGAAAATGTCTTCAGTTATTTTACGGATTCAGCAGATGAGAATCTTGAAAAGTTAAAACCGGTGAAAGCGGAAATGGAAATGAAAGAGCTACCGACTGACGAACAAAAATCAAAGCTTTAATTTTCTTAATGCAGGTGAAGTAATGGAAACAAAGGTAACAATTAATAAAGTCATAACACCTCCGAAGACCACTGCCGGAACGGTCCCGAGTAATTTAGCTGCTACTCCCGATTCGAAAGCGCCAATTTCATTCGATGAACCGATGAAGATACTGTTAACAGCCGATACTCTTCCTTTCATATTATCCGGAGTCATAAGCTGAATGATCGTGCTCCTTACAACCACACTCACACTGTCAAAAGCTCCGCTGAGTGCAAGAACGAACAGGGACAGATAGAATTCTTTAGAAAGTCCGAAGATAATAATACAGATCCCGAATCCGTAAATCCCTATAAGCAGATTTCTTCCTGCGTTTTTTGTAATATTGAATCTCGTCATATAAATTGCCATTATTACAGCGCCAATTGAAGGGGCTGCACGAAGCGCACCAAGTCCTTCCGGACCGACGAGTAAGATCTCTCCGGCGAAAATCGGAAGCAATGCAACAGCACCCCGAAGAGCACGGCAAACAGATCAAGCGAAATTGCCCCGAGTATGACTTTTCTTTCGAAAACAAATTTTAATCCGATAGTAAGTCTTTCCTTCAGAGACATAATTGATAAAGCTTCGGGAAA
>JAGPCH010000238.1 GCA_018058125.1 Ignavibacteria bacterium
ACCGGCTCCGCCAGATGTAATTCCGATATAATCTCCCTGATAGCCCGATGCAGTTCCGGAGATCGGAGCAGGAGTGAATGTATGATCTGAAACCAATATATCTACAAATGTAGCTCCCCCGTCTGTGGATCTGGAAAGATATATCTGAGCAGTTGAGTTATCAACGCTGTTTCTTGTGCTGTAATAGCAAACATTGATCGCACCTGTTTCATCTACATTTACCGCAGGAAAGTATTCATACGAACCCGCTGGATTTTGATTAACTCTTGTTCTTGTAAATGAGCTTCCTCCGTTAGCTGTTTTCATAAGTACAATATCAGCATTATCAAGCGCCGGTGCAAAATTCTTTTCAGCCATAACTATATAATCATCATCTCTTGAAGAGAAACAAGTTCTGTCAGTTGCGATTCTCGGGAAACCATTTGCTCTGATTACGTTTGCAGGAGGTGAAGGAAGTAAGTCTGATGATCTGATACCGTTAGTATTTACTTTTCCATTGGACGCATCAGCCCATGAGGTTCCGCCTGTACCGGATTCCGCCCAGCCGAGAGAATCTTCAGTTGAGTTCTGTCCGTTGGATGTACAGTTTGCCCATACTACCCTGCACCAGCCATAGACATCAACAGTTATGTCGCAACCCTGATGATGGTGTCCTGCAGAGGGAACAGGGCTTACAGGAATTATCGTTGACCATGTCACACCTCCGTCATCAGAATAAGAAGATACTATTCTGTTTGCATATGCTCCGGAGAATTCAGTATATACAGTATAACATCTTCCGTAGTAAGCGCTCGTAGGTTCTCCGTCTGTCGCTGATAAATTCTTATCCGAAGAAGTGCCTGATCCGGGAAATGTAACGGTAGTTGCCCAGTTTGTTCCGTTGTTTGTAGAATAGCTTGCGCCCATCCTTCCGGCAGTAGTGATATAAGATATGAGCATTCTTCCGTCATATCTTATCATAGGCGCAGGATCGCCGAAATTATTCTGAAACGTTCCGGCTGTTGTAAACATGGAATCATTTCCGGTCCATGTTACACCGCCATCGGTAGATCTGTACCATCCAGTGCAAAAATTTCCTCCCTGAAAAGTATTCGCGGAAGCATATAAAATATTTGGGTTTAAAGGATGTACTGTGATTGGTACTTCACTTTGAGTTCCGGCTGTTCTCGGATGAACTCTGAAATTCGGTCCGACAGCAAAAACTCCCTGTGGTGTAGAGGTGTATCTTGTTTCTGTACTGTAGTTATCTGTAGTTCCTTGAGGAAGATCTACATATAGTCCTTCGGGACTAACATTGATCCTTGTACTTGGGTGATTGTTCCACCTTGGACTGTCGTCATCATTTGTATTAGAAAATCCTGAATACATTATCCAGGATGCAAAAATAAATGAGACCAGAAGCAGTAGTTTAGTCTTCATGGAAAACTTCCTTTCGTTTAATTAATAGATTTTTCGGATTGACTCAATTTTTATTTTTTTAAATGATATGTCAAGTCAAATTTTAAAATGATTCTTTACAATAATACAATCCTGTTTTTATGGCACAGGAATTGTCTTAACTCCCCGGGAGTATTTATATTTCTAAGAACTCATTAATGCAGTTTGTTTGTTAAATTTAATTTATTTTGAAAAATATTTTTCCGCCAATCAGGTTGTTAAAATTTTAATGCTCGTAAAAAAATAAAAGAATTTTTGAATAGAAAATGAATATCCGTTTTATTTAATTATCCTGATTCAAAAAATAATTTCGCAGATTTAAATTGAAGTTTCAAATTTATATCATGGTTCAGATTTATTAAAAAACAAGCATATGAAAAATACTTTGTTCCTTATAAAAACAATATTTGTAACAACTATAACCATCCTCTTTCTTTCCGGAAGTTCCTATTCACAGGATCACTGGACGCAGATCAGCAGCCCTACTCACAGGACGCTTACTGATATTTCTTTTATCAATTCAAATACAGGATGGATTGCAGGCGACTCCGGTACGATAATAAAAACCACAAATGGAGGCAGTGATTGGATTGTACAAAACTCAGGCACTTTTAATTATCTTGAAGATATTTTTTTTCTGAATGAAAGACTCGGCTGGGCTGTATCCTATGAGGTATTTCCTGTGGCTCCGAATTTTCAGGGCACATTATTACTTAAAACAACTGACGGAGGAGATACCTGGATCAATTATATGTATCCTGATACCAATACTTATCTGAGCTGTGTTTTTTTTATAGATTCCCTGAGAGGCTTCATGGGAGGGGTTTCTTCTATCATTGTAAGGACAACCGATAACGGAACTGTCTGGAATAAAACCAACACGGATTCTACTCTTCAGCTATTACTTCCGGTTTTTAAAATTAAATTTCTTGATGGAAATGAAAATCTCGGGTATGCCTGCGGAGGATTCAGGGATATTGCAGGGATTACCTGGGTGACTAGAGACGGAGGTCTTAACTGGCTCGGGACTGTCCTTGCGCCCGAACCGTTTTTTGATCTTACTATTCTCAACGATCAGAAAACTGTCTGCTCAGGTGGTGATCTTGAATACGGATCGAGTGTCGCACGGACTACAAACCAGGGATTTAACTGGATCTATGATACTCTCGGAGTTTTTGGTTTATCTTACGGAGTTGATCAAAGGACGCCTTCAGAGATCTGGATGGCTTCAGGGTATTCTGAAAAATTCCTTTTTTCACGTGACACCGGGAAGTCATGGACACCTTTCCCGACTCCCGGAAATACTGCCGTCTTCGATGTTGTATTTACTGATTCTGTCTACGGTTATGCCTGCGGCGCTAATGGTAAGATCCTCAAGTATGACAGCAGAACATCTGTAACCGGAAACTTTACCGACCGGAATATCCCTCAAAATTATTTTCTTAAACAAAATTTTCCAAACCCTTTTAACCCTTCTACAAATCTGGAATATGGAATTTCAAAAAAGGGATATGTAAGTTTGAAAATATATGATGTTCTTGGAAATGAAGTAACTGCTTTGATAAATGAAACTAAGCCCGCAGGAAATTACAATTATCAATTCTCAACTGAAAACTACCAATTATCAAGCGGCATTTATTTTTACTCTCTTTCTGTCAATGGAGAATTGATAGACACCAAACGCATGGTTCTTTTGAAATAGCTGTTTTGTCGATTCATAAACCGGTTTTCGCAAAAGCGGATTTCAGATTATTTTTTGTAATAATTACTTATCAGAATTTTTACCGCACTCAGATCCGAGTTTATTTCTACTCCGATTTTTTCTGAATTTTTATCAGAAATATGTCCACTGTTATTTTTTATTGTTTGCAGCAATTCCGATTTATCATGCCAATTCCCTATCCTGTCCTGAAGATTCTCATAAAAAGGATCGATATATTTTTTTGAATTCTTACTTATCTCAGACAGAAATATAATTTCCTTACAGATTTTTCTTGCATTATGAAGCTGCGATTCGATTAATTCAGGATGGATCATATTTTTCAACTCTAACAATTTATTGCTATAATAATCCTTAAAACATTTACTGCTGACTTTTGTCAGATACCTTTCCAGTTCAAAATAATTTCTGTAAACCGACCTGCAGTTATCATTTGTGTTTTTAATAAAAGATGAAATGAACTCAGACCGTTTTCCATAATCCGGATTTGTTGTTAATTTTTCTTCCTTAACATTCATGTCAAATTCAGCCTTTAACTTTCCATCAATGTGAATACTCCTTATAACCCCTGCATCTTTGAATATTTTTTTATAAAAACGGAAATGCTTTCTTGTTTTAAAATCATTGTCACAAAAGGAAATCAACCGGATAACAGTTCTTATCTTTTTAATTGTTATCCGGATCTTATGAAGTGTTTCCTGATCAGCTGCAACTTCATAATCAGCAAGATTTCTCAGAAGTATTGAAAACAAACCTACAGTATATTTTTTTAATTTTTTCATTAATCTGATTTTCAGGAAATTATATCGAACTGATCTGCTTATTTTTAAAAGGAAAGATTAATTTTAAGTAAAATGCTGATTAATAA
>JAGPCH010000239.1 GCA_018058125.1 Ignavibacteria bacterium
TGTTAATTATATAATTGCCAAAGAAGATTTTTATTTTGTATATCCGACAGATTATCACAAATATTTAAATCAATACAACGATACATTTCAGCACGGCGGAATATCCATTGATGAAATGATATTGCCAGTAGTAACACTGGATCCTAAGTAGAATCAAAAGAATATATCAGCCATAAGTAAGTTGAATTCAAATCCCGGAAAGAGCACAAGAAAATTTTCCAGTTCACAGGAAGATACTAAAAATCTGGGACATGAATTCGCTGAAAGACTTTCTCCCGGGGATATTGTAGGACTGTACGGTGAACTTGGTACAGGTAAAACTCAGTTCGTAAAAGGCATTTGTGAATATTTCCAAATTACGGATAAAGTAAACAGCCCCACTTTCACAATAGTTAATGAATACCGCGGAAGCAGGATCCGGATAAATCATTTTGATCTGTACCGATTAAAAAACATAGCAGAATTAAAAGAGATAGGTTTTGATAATTATAATGATGTAAATTCGATCTGTCTGATCGAATGGGCTGATATAGCGGATAAATATCTCGAAGGTAAGATCATCAGAGTGAATTTTGATTATGGAGAAGGTAGTACTGACCGGATAATTTATTTTAAGGATTGAGATTTGCAGAATGAATTCGGACATTATTTCGTTGAAAATAAGCATATAGTAGATTGAGTATATTATTATTAGACACTTCCTCGAAAAAAATAGAATTCAGTTTCTGGAGGAATGGGAATTTAATATTAAAAGAAGAATTACCTCCGGATGAAAATGCTGACATGCTGATATATTATTTAAAGAAAACATTTGTTGAGAGGATGATAAAGCTTCAGGATATACGTTACGTCAGTTTATCAAATGGTCCGGGTTCATTTACCGGATTGCGGATCGGATCAGCAATAGCAAAGGGAATTTGTTATTGTACAGGAAGCAAACTCATAGAAATAAATACGCTGGATCTCATAGCCAATAAGTATAACGGAAGTAGTAAAGTTATTTCCATGATCTTTTCAAATACGAGAACATCGGAATTTTATTATTGTGAGTATGAAAAGATAAATGGTAAATTGGCAAGGCTTTCGGAATATAAGAAAGATATATTCAGTGAAATACCTGCAGAAGGTTTCATATATGTTGTTAATGATAACAGCATAGGAAATTTTATCAATTTTATCAAAGGATCTGATAAAGATATTAAGGATCTATCGGATCCGGCAAATTCGGTTTCACAATTAGAGCTGACAATGGAATATATTGATGGCGGAGAATTCAGTAACTATAAAAATTCCGAGCCATTTTACATGAATGATTTTATTCCGAAAATTTGATTTTATTTTTGGGATAAACTTTTTTATTTTTATAAATACAAATAATTATGGCCTGGTTTAAAAGATCAAAAGAAAACATAGATCTGTCCACACAGAAAAAAGACGTTAAAGACGGTACGTGGATCAAATGTACTGAATGCGGTGAAATGATGCATAAGAAGCAATGGGAAGCAAATTTATACCTTTGTACAAAATGCAGTCATCATTTCAGGATCGGAAGCGAGGAGTATTTTGATATATTGCTTGATGAAAAATCCTTTAAGGAAATGGACAGAAAGATCCGTTCGACAGATCCTCTCGATTTTACGGATACAAAACCCTATAAGAGACGTTTAGAAGAAACAATGAAAGGAACTGATCTTTATGATGCAGTAAGAACAGGTACAGGAAAAATAAACAATATTAATGTTGTAATAGCATGTATGGATTTTGGATTTATAGGCGGAAGCATGGGAAGCGTAGTTGGTGAAAAGATCAGCAGGGCAATAGATAAATCTTTAAAGACCAAAAATCCCCTTATTATAATTTCTTCAAGCGGCGGTGCCAGGATGATGGAAGGCGCAATTTCCTTAATGCAGCTTGCTAAAACAAGTTCGCGACTTGCAAAACTGGATATTGAAAAAATACCTTACATCTCTATTTTAACCAATCCTACCACAGGGGGTACAACAGCATCTTTTTCCATGCTTGGAGATATTAACATTGCAGAACCTAAAGCGCTGATAGCGTTTGCAGGTCCGAGGGTTGTCAAACAAGCTACCGGAAAAGACCTTCCTGCAGGATTTCAAAGATCAGAGTTTCTTCTTAAGCATGGTTTTATAGATCTGATAGTTTCGAGGAAAGACCTTAAAGAAAAACTTACCACTATACTTAATCACATGTTAAATTAATGAAAGTAATAAAAGAGATCTCTGCAATTCAGGAAATTTCAGATTATTACAAATGCATTGGAAAGAGAGTTGCACTGGTTCCGACAATGGGATTTCTGCATGCAGGTCATACTTCATTGATGCTGAAAGCAAAAGATGAAAATGATATTGTTGTTGTAAGTTTATTTGTTAATCCTACACAGTTTGGAAGAGGAGAGGATTTTGATAAATATCCGAGAGACATAACCCGTGATTATCATATTTGTGAAAAAGCCGGAGTGGATATTATATTTTGTCCTGAGACAGAAGAGATGTATAGTAAGAATGCATTTACAACAGTAAATGTATCTGATATTTCGGAAAAGCTTGAAGGGAAATTCAGACCGGGACATTTCAGCGGAGTTGCTACTGTTGTTATGAAATTACTAAATGCCGTTAAGCCTGTTAATTTATATCTTGGACAGAAAGATGCCCAGCAGAATGTCATCATTAGGAAAATGATCTCGGATCTCAACAGGGAGACAAATACTGTAATATGTAAAACAATGAGGGAGGATAACGGACTGGCAATGAGCTCGAGGAATACATTCTTAAACGAATCGGAGAAAAGCAAAGCGTCAGTTTTGAAATACATACTTGACGAAGGCAAGCGGCTTATATTAGAAGAAAACATAACGGATCCGGATAAAATTATAAAAACTGTTACAGGAATAGTAAAGGAAAGAACGCCTGAATTTGAATTGCAGTATTATGCAATTACTGATAATGAAATTCTTGATCCGGTTACGGATCTTTCGGTCTACAAAGGTGAAGTTCTTATATCTTTAGCTGCAAAAGTCGGATCTACAAGACTGATCGATAACATCATTTTTGAAAAGACATAAATTGAGAATTTAAAAATAATCATTAAAATCCGGGTTCCCTCATTCCTGTTTATCCCCCGGGAATGAGGGATTTACTTTATTTATAAAATTGTAAACTAAAAAAGTAAAATGAAAAGAAGTTTGATAACAGTAATAATGGCTGCGGGAAAGGGAAAGCGAATGAAGAATCCCGATAAATCCAAGGTAATGTATGAATTCAAGAGCAAGCCAATGATAGAGCATGTGACAGAGCTGGCGATGAAAATAAATTCAGTCAGCATTATTCCCATAGTCGGCCACAAGAAGGAAACGGTTATAGAGCATCTCAATAATATTTATTCCGGAAGCATTGATAAGATAAAATATGCTCATCAGGATGAACAGCTTGGAACCGGTCATGCTGTAATGCAGACTGAAGAATACTTGAAAAAATTTGACGGCATTGTGCTTATACTCTCGGGAGATGTCCCGATGCTGACTTTTGATACAGTAAAAACTTTTATTGAATTTCATGATGAGAATAATTTTGACGCAAGTCTGATCTCAGCAGTCTTTGAAGATCCGACCGGATATGGAAGAGTTTTAAGAGATTCCGAAGGTAACTTCTTTGATATCAGGGAAGAGAAAGATTGTAATGAAGAAGAAAGAAAATGCAAAGAGATCAATTCCGGAATTTATCTGATAGACAATAAGATATTATTTGAAGCATTAAAAACTCTTAGTACGGAAAATGCTCAGGGAGAATATTATCTGACGGATATTTTTAAATATTTTAAAAGCATAGGAAAAAAAATAGGCGCATTGCCGGTAAAGAATAATAATGAGATCAGCGGGATAAATACTGTCGAACAGCTAGAAGAACTTGAAAAGATCTTTTGATTTTAGATCTTTGATTTTTGAATTTGGATCGGTAATTGTTTTTATAAACTTATAACAGTGACAATACACAATACACAATTC
>JAGPCH010000240.1 GCA_018058125.1 Ignavibacteria bacterium
CAATGATAAAAGGACTTCAGGATGGTAAAGTTATTGCAACTGCAAAACACTTTCCCGGTCACGGTGATACTGATATAGATTCGCACAATGACCTGCCGCAGCTCAATTTCACGATGGATAGAATGAACTCTATTGAGCTTGTTCCATTCAAAAAAGCTATCGAGAACAATGTAATGTCGGTAATGATAGCTCACCTGGCATTTCCCGAGCTCGAAAGCGCTCCGAATATCCCGGCATCACTCTCCCCCGCTATAGTACAGGATCTTTTGATCGATAAAATGGGATTCAATGGTCTGGTTGTAACTGATGCACTTAACATGAAAGGTATCACCAAATATTTCTCGACTTCACAGGTTGCAGTAATGTGTGTGAACGCCGGAATTGACCTGATATTAATGCCGCTTGACGAAGTAAAATCTGTTAATGCTATAGAAAGTGCTGTTCTGAACAATGAAATTTCTGTCGAGCGTATCGACCGCTCCGTTGAGAAGATACTAAAAGCAAAACAATGGCTGGGATTGTTTGAGAACAAATATGTAAATGAAACTGATCTGTACAAATCGATCAATACTAGCGAAGCCGGGACGATAGCTCAGAAAATTGCTGATGAATCAATTACACTGGTAAAAGATGATAACAGTGTTTTGCCCTTCAAACAGAAAGATGGAGATAAAACAGCAGTGGTTATCATAAGCGAAGGCGGTGATGTGGATAATACCGGCTTTTTGAAGTCGGCAGCAGGCGAATACTTTCCGGGGTGCAGTTTCTATACTGCTACTTCAACGGGTATGGATCCGTTTCTCGCAAACAATACCGGCGAACTGGCGCAGTACGACAGGGTAATTATTGCTATCTATGCCAAAATAAGATACGGTACCGGCAAGATATCCATTTCATCCTCAAATGTGGCACTTATACAGGACCTGAACTCGATAAATAAAAATACTGTAGCAGTATCACTCGGGAATCCATACCTGCTTAAAGAATTCCCGGAAATTGCATCATATATTTGCGCATATGGTGATTCAGATTTTTCCATAACTGCAGCATTGAAGGCAATTTCGGGCATGGTTAAATTCAAAGGAAAATTACCTGTATCGATAGATGAGAATCACAAAACGGGGACATCTATATTAAAATAGCACAGCCGTCATTACTTTAGCAGGAAGACGACTTTAACGCTGGCCGAAATACTGATCATTCCTGATCTGAAAATTTCATTGGTGCTTTCCTGCAGAGGCTGCATATCATATGTTATATTGTTAAACGGATTCGGATAGTACGAGCCCGGATTTTCTGTTATCAGCACAGGGTTTCCAATGGTCATATTGAGCACTGCCGCCAATTCTTCCGCTTTTTTCTTTGCTGCCAGCAGTGCATCTTCCCTGGCTTTTACCCTGGTTTCAATTGCCTTTGAAGAGGTAAGCTGTGTATTCAGTATATATACATCATCAATTTTTATCAATTCCTGCGAGATCAATTCGTACTGATTGATAAAAGGAGTTTTGAACACAATAGTGTTGTTAACGGTATAGTATACCGTCTTCTTATAGGTATCTTTTATTTTTTGCATATTAACACCTGAAGTCCTTATATCTTTATCCTCAATATTGATCTTTTTCAGCAAGTCGAGAACTTTAGAAGTTGATTCATCATTCATCTTTTTTGCAGATGCCAGATCATCGTTTTCCACATTGATATTTATTGTCATTTCCATTAGATCCGGTTCAATATTGATTTCCGCATTGCCGGTTACTTCGATAACCGGAGGTTTATCCTGCCCGTGCAGAACAAATGAAAAAAGTAACAATAACAACGCAGTTGTTTTCAGCTTTAACATTGTGATAAAATTTAAGTTTTAAGAAGATTGTTTGATATTCAAAAAAATCACAGCTTAACTAAGTCTGCAATGAAGAAATTATTTCTTCAGTTTTACCGATTAGCCTTTTTTTGAACTCTACCCTGTCTTTTTCCATAATGCTTTTCTTCAGCTTTATGGCAGCGTGCAGCTGCGGGTTTTCAGTGAGATAAACCAGCCTTATAAGAAAATTTGCAAAATTGAGATATCTTTCCTCAAGTGCATGAGGTATTTCATTCTTATGCGCGCTAAGGTAATGTTTAAATGAATCAACCAGAGAGATCAGTGTTTCTGTTTCATGCAGCTCGTAGAAAATATTGAGCGAAAGCAGGAAAATCCTGGTTTTATAGTAAAAATCGAGCGCGTTTACCTTTGTGAGGTATTTCAGCGCATTTTCAAAATACACTCTTTTGTTTTCGTTGCAGCCGCGAATATAATTTATTACCGCTTTGTTATAATTATATGAATCTTCTCTTCTTTCTTCCGGAACATATTTTCTGAATTTTTCAGTAAATTCATCAGCCCAGTCATAATCTTTTTCTTTCAATGCTGTTGAAGAATAGTTAACATATTCATGATCGCTTATTGTACCATCATGGTTTAGAATTAAATTATTATCTACCATTAGCTTAATGATCTTCAGACTCTTCAGCCCATAGCTTTTATCGCCGGCAAATTCCTTTTCTTTGCAGTGATTGTATATAGGTGTTAAGATAGTTTTAAGCTTATCAGCGGGCAGAATATCCTTATTATCAAAGATCAGGTTAATTGATTCATCAATATCGTAATCTTCCTTATATTCAGCAAATTTCACAGTCCTTTGGTAAATATCCATCAGCAGGTTATAAGGGAGGGTATTGGAAAATTGTAAAACACTTGATGCAGTTTGTTTGACCCACAATATCTTTTCATCAGGTTTTATAATCTGTTCGGAATCGAGCAGCCTGATCTGGTCATGCAATATCCTGAGAAAAAAACTATTGAGCAGGAATTGCATTGATACAAATTCTTTATCAAACTCCGCTTTAAGTTTACCGAGCGGTTTCCTGTTCTTATTAAAAGTCAGCTCTATCTCATTGACCTGATACATATTTTCATAGTACGTTTCATCATGGATATTCTCCTTATTGAGCTCATTCTTAGCTTTATTGATTGCTGAAATGAAAAGTGCATCAAGTTTTCTTTTTTCATATTCCTGTAATAGCAGCCGGACTGAAATTGTCTCATTCCTATCAAATGCTCTTACAGCCAGATACTTTTCTGCAAGGCTGATTAACTTCGTAATAAGATTGTTTATACTGCCCTTGTTTACATCAGTACCGGGGAAGATAATTTCATGTAGTTTTTCACCTTTTAAATTAAGTGAATTGTAGTCGGGGTGATAAGTGGATATTTCGCTAAAGAGTTTTGGAACATTTGGATTCTGATTATAAAAAGGAGAATTGATGAATCTTTTAAATTCCGAGATCTCCTCTTTGGTTAAGGTTTTTAGAATAGCGTACAGCTTGTTGTATTCCATAATATTAACCTAATTGATTAATCATTAAATGAAATCTTAGGCTGCTCTTATGGCTTTCTTTTTCAAGAAAACACTCAAAAAATGGATTTTCTTGGTAAAATATACCGTAAAAGCGGGTGAAATGCAATGAATTTCTGTTAACTTCTCTTTAACATATTATCTGTAATGCATTTAGTTTTGTAATGAGGCTTTGAGTAAAAACTAACTAATTTTATCTATCATGACTGAAAAACTTAAGTATAAATTTAACTGCGCTCAATTTCACAGCAACCGCAGAAATTATGTTGAATTCAGAAACTGTACCTTCATTACGGAATCAGATGAGTATGATTCAATTAAAGCCGAAGTTCTGGCGCATTTAATGCAGCAAAAACCAAAAGAAACTGCTGAACATCACTACCAGGATTACACAAATTTAAATGTAGAGGCAGATGTTGACAGCTATTTGAGCAATCCCGACGGCGACAGCTAACCGGGTGAAAGTTAACCGGGTGGCAGTAAATCCGGCTGACAGGTTATCCCGCATACCCTTAATAAAGTTTGAAAATTTTATAAATTATTGTTAAACATATCCTTAAATGATATGAACAGGAAATCTATGTACTTTTTTGACTGTATGATATTTAATCCCGAAGGCGGCTGTG
>JAGPCH010000241.1 GCA_018058125.1 Ignavibacteria bacterium
TCCAGTCGCTTTCATCCTGCATACCGCCGTCTTCATTTGTAGCGCGCGGTATCCTGTCATTTATAAACGTAACATTGTGTCCTACAAATACATTGTCTTCTATGTGCACGCCTTCGCAGATAAATGAATGTGAAGAAATCTTACAGTTCCTGCCAATGAAAGCATTTTTCTGTATTTCTACGAAAGTCCCGACTTTTGTATTGTCGCCAATAGTACATCCGTAAAGATTTACAAAATCAAAAATTTTTACATCCTTACCGAGTTTTACATTATTGATATTTTTTTTATCCATTATATAATTTTAATATATCAAAATTTATTTCGCTCCTCTTCCGAAAATCATCACAGGAAAAGTTTTAAATATAAGCTGAAGATCGAGCCACGGAGTCATATTGTTTATGTAATACAGATCCAGTACAACGGAATCTTTGAATGATACAGAACTTCTTCCTGAAACCTGCCATACACCGGTGCAGCCTGGCAAAACAGAATGCCTTCTTTTATGCCAGTCATCAAATGTCTCGTATTCATAAGGCAGACAGGGACGCGGACCGACCAGGCTCATATCTCCTTTTAATACATTGAACAACTGTGGAAGCTCATCAAGTGAGGTCTTTCTCAGAATTTTACCAATTGATGTTATGTTATTTTCATTGATTATTTTTGATGAACCTTCAAGCTGAGTCTTATTGTTTTTTATAAAATCTTTCATGATCACTTCACGGGATTTTGCTTCATTATTATCTACAAGCATTGACCGGAATTTGTAAAATTTAAATGGCTTGCCGTCTTTACCAATCCGGATCTGTGTGAAAAAAATTTCACCTTTGGATGTGAACTTAACTAATAATGATATAACAAGGAAAACAGGAGATAAAATTATAAGACCGGTAAATGCCGCTCCATAGTCAAAAATCCTTTTATAAAAATAATTTACATTTTTATTCACTTTAGGCGAAAGATCTACGACCGGTATCCCGGAATAAGTGTCGGTTTTGATCTTCTCCGGAACTATGTTAAACAACTCAGAAGTAAGTTTCACACTCTTCTCCAGACTTGTGCACCTGTCGATTATCTTCATTAGGTTCTCATAGCCAATGTTGTCAATTGCTATTATGATCTCATCTGCTTTGTATTTTTTAACCGCTTCTGCAATCTCACTTATCTTGCCGACACATTTTATGTTTTTGAATACTATGTCTTCCTTGTCAATATTGTCATCAAGGAATCCTGCAATCTTTATACCGTAAAAATTTTCAAAAATAAGTTTCTCAGCAAGTAATCTTCCGGACTTTCCTGCTCCTATAATAAGAACGACACTGTTATTGAGAATTTTTGTAAAGTTCATATAAAATGGTTTCAGCAGAAATAATCTCAAAAGTGAAACACTTGTCATTCCAATTATAAAAAAACAAAGTACGAATACTCTTGAAGAAAGGAGAAGGTTAAACTTTATCACAAAGGAAAACAATATCAGAAGCAGAGTCCCGTAAATAAAGGATTTTATGATTGCCGTGACATGCGGTGCGCGCGTGAGAAATACATTAACCTTATAAAGATAATTGTTCTGAAATAGAAGTATGAATACTATGGAAAAAACAGTAAATGTTAGGTAAGTTAAAATTTCATTTTCGTATGTAATGACATTTTTGTTCAGAACATATTTTGTAATGTAAGCCGACAACATAAATGACATAAATACTACCGTAAAATCAAAGAAAGCAAAAATGTATTTATATCGTGGATATTTCATATTTGTAGTTGGATTTGTCTGTTAATTAACATAACAAGAATAAGTCAATTTATTGATTGAAAAAATGTTTAATTTTTTCGCCTGTATATTCTATCTGTTCTGTACTCAGATCCGGAAACATTGGAAGCGATAAACATTCATCTGCAAGTTTCTCGGCTACCGGAAAATCTCCTTTTTTATAACCAAGATGTTCAAAGCATTTCTGAAAGTGTAGAGGTACCGGATAATGCAATCCGGATGCTATTCCGTTTTCCTGAAGAAACTGCTGAAGCCTGTCACGCTCGGGAGTTGTGATCACATACAAATGATAAACATGTCTGGCGTATGACATTTCATCCGGTAAACAGATTTGTCCAATATCCTTTAAAACTTCTTTATATTTTTTAGCTGCCGTTCTTCTCTTATTCGTCCATTCGTCAAGATATTTTAGCTTCACACCAAGCACTGCTCCCTGAATGCCTTCCATCCTGTAATTATGTCCGTAATATTCGTGATAATATTTTTTTTCGGAACCGTGATCTCTGATCATTCTTAACTTTTTTGCAAGCTCATCATCGTTTGTCGTAACAGCTCCGCCTTCTCCGAATGCGCCGAGGTTCTTACCCGGATAAAAACTGAATGAAGCGGCAATGGAAAGTCCTCCTGCCATTTTCTCCTTGTACTTAGCAAGATGGGACTGAGCAGCATCTTCGACTAAGTAAATATTATGTTTATCAGCTATCTTCCTGATCTCATCCATGTCAGCAGTTTGACCGTAAAGATGAACAGCCACAATGGCTTTGGTTTTCGAAGTTATCTTCTCTTCTATTTTTTTATAATTAATATTATAACTGTCCGGTTCGCAATCTACAAAAACCGGAGTAGCTCCGCATAACGTCGCTCCCCAGGCAGTTGCAATAAATGTATTGGCAGGAATTATAACTTCATCGCCGTTTTGTAATCCGAGTCCCCAAAGAACAAGATGGTTTGCATCCGTGCCGGAACTTACAGCAATGCAATGCTTTACATCGTGAGCTTTTGCAAATTCAGTCTCAAAATCAGATACTGCTTTACCCATAATAAAAGCGTTATTATCAATTACGGCTTGAATGGCTGTATCGGTTTCTTTTTTAATCGGTTCGTGCAGTTTTTTAAAATCTATAAAAGGGATATTCATTAGTGTATAAATATTGGTTAATTTGAAATTTAATTTGAATTTGTTGATTGGTCCGGTTTAGGAAATATTAGTTCTTCAAATGAATATATAACGAAAAACGGTAAAGTTGACAAATATCTGCCAAACATTTTTCCCGGCTGCTGTACAAGTCTGAACAGCCATTCAAATCCCATCTTCTGAAATAAAAGTGGAGCGCGTTTAATATCACCTGTGAAAAATCTGAATCCAGCGCCAACTCCCGTCATTATTCCTTTATTTAACTTATTGTAATTTTCATTCATCCATATCTCCTGTTTACCGCCTCCGAGTGCTACCCATATAAAATCAGCTCCTGAGTCATTTATTCTTTTTATAATTTCTTCATCAATTTCTTTATTCCAAACTCCAAAATCAGGGCTGTAACTTCCGGCTATCTGAAGATCATAATTCTTATTGATCTTCTTTAAAAGTTTTTCTAGGATATCTCCGGTATCTCCAAGAAAAAAATGTTTAATATCCGATCCGGAGGTTTTCCGGAATATCTCAGTCATAAAGTCCGGACCTGCAACTCTTTCCATATCCTTAATCCCTTTAAGTCTTGCCAGTATTGAGATCGGTCTTCCGTCAGGCAATGAAATAAAAGAATCATTGATCGCTTTTTTAAGCAAAGGTGAATTCCTGTGAGCATTCACAATGTTTCCTGCATCTGTAACACAAATATATTTCGGAATATGTGCTTTCGCGCCGGAAATCGCTTTTTCAGATGAGCTGTCTAAATTGCAGCAGGTTATTTTTATACTTTTTATATAAATATATAAAAATTTTTAGCAAATATATTAATTTAATACCTTATTAAATACTCTAATCATATTTTCAATATTGATCTTATGCGTGAAATTCTTATCAAATCTCTCTTTCCCCCTCTTTCCCATCGTGTTCCTGATTTCAGGATTCTCTATGAGATAAATTATTGCTTCCGCTAATTTTACAGGATCCTTCTTTTCAATCAATATTCCGGTTTCATTTTCAAGTATTATTTCTGAAATGACTCCGGTCTCCTTTACAGAAATTACCGGAATGGATGCTGACATAGCGGCTAATAGTACAAGCGGTAATCCCTCAAATTGATACC
>JAGPCH010000242.1 GCA_018058125.1 Ignavibacteria bacterium
AGTATGATCTGAGTCATGCTTTGGAAATACATTTTTTTCAGTCTATTCCCAAACAAGCAGAGAAAATCTTTGTCGTCTCCCAGAATCACTGCCTGTCTGCATTTTCACAACTTTTCGTCTCCGCAAAGTCACTGCCAGTCTGCATTTCTTCCGCCGCCGTTGTTGTTCCAAAAGTTGCCTGAAGAAATTTGAAATCTCAGATAAATAACCGGCAACTTTTTAGTCATCAACGGCAAACTCTCTGATGACTGGAATGCAGACTTACCTGAAGCGTTTCTATTGGTGACCAACAAAGTTTGCTCCCCGGAGATTAATTTATTCTAAAACTTATCGTGCAAAACTTTTTTGGAACCCAAAGGGCAGGCGTCATTAGCAGCGAAAAAAACAAAAATGGAAAACAAATTAATGCTCTCCATTTTTATACAAATGCTATGTTACTGTTAACCCTCTTTTATTTGATCAATACCATCTGTTTGGTCTGAATAAAATTATTTGACTGAATCCTATAAAAATAAACACCGCTGGCAAAATTGATTCCATTAAAGCCAATATTATATGTGCCGGCTTGCTGAGATTCATTTACTAAAACTGCGATCTCTTTTCCGGATATATCATAAACTGTTATCTTTGTCAATCCGTCTTCCGGAAGAGCGTAAGAAATTTTTGTAGCCGGATTAAATGGATTCGGATAATTCTGTGACAGCGAATATTCAGTTGGAATAATAACATTATTATTCACGGTAGGTAAACTCGTATTTTCATATATGATGGCAATTTTTCCTTCCGAAAAATTATCTCCTGCAGGTCCGTTATAGTCATCCTCCTCATAAATTGGATTTATATAATATTCAGCATTTTCAAATTCTTCATCTACTTCGAGTTTAACATAAAAACTGTCCGCACCATTTGGAATATCAGTTATGTAATATCCTCTCAATGATTCAGTTTCAACAGAATCCTTATCCCGTATTGTATCCTGAAACAAAGTACGATGTAACAATCCTGTAGTCTTGTTATATAAATTAACTGTATAAGGAATCCCGCTGATGGAATGATAATTATTATCTTTGACATAAGTCGCATTACTGCCAATTAATAACGCCTGAGTTTCGTTCAGCAGGAATGGATATGATTTCAGATTCTCATTAAATTCTATGCCGCCTATGACCGGTTCTTCATAAGACGGACCTATAACTCCTACCCCATTTATTTCATAATAATTTTCATAAAAAGATTGAGTATAGATCGGACCCACTTTGAAAGAATAACTAATAGTATCCAGATTTACAACTCCGTCCAGATTATCTACATCATAAATATCCTGCGCTGTAATATTAGTAATTATGAAATTTTGTTTATCGAGCTTATATAAACCGCTTTGCGGAGAAAGCGTCAGCAGAGACATATTACTGCCGAATGATCCTGTGAACGAATTATTAACTAGCCTTGAATCCGTTCCTGAAAAAATGTTCGGCTGGCACATTGAACCCGGATGTCCGGATATGTTTGCTATCTTTTTAAAAGAACCATTGCCTAGTGAGTAATTCAAAATATATGATAGAGTACTTGTGCTTCCTTCTATATCAGGTTTACTTTGATTATTTCCGGAGTTATAAATTACAAATTGAGACCAGCCCGTAGGTGTTTTTTGCACTTTAACAATTGGATATCTGTAAACCTGAATTGATCCGGTACTCTGATCTTCGTATTGTATTGTTCGCCATGCATCATAGCTAGCGGCGTATGTAATGACAGGAATACCACCCATTAGTGAAATATCCGGTGTATATCTTGAAGGAAAACCGCCATCTCCAGTGGTTACATCTGTAGGTCCTTCATAGTGATAAGTTCCTATTGGCAGTCCGCTTTGATACATAAATAATTCTTTTCTGTAAATTATTTGATTCACTTTTCGATATGCAAAATGAATTAAAATATTTCCTGGGGCAGGATTCTTAATTGAGTCTATAACAGCTAAGTCTGAGATATCTCCCGAATCTAAAACAAAGTCTGCAGAAAGAGACGGTCCTTTCCTGCATGATACTACTAGCTTGTTTCCACCTTGATATGGTCTTAAGTGAGGAATCGCAAAAAAATACGTGGAAGGTTCACCAAGATAGTTATTCGGATCTAATGCAGAAGCAAAAATCTTAGGAAAGGAATTATAACCGGCACTGGAACTAAATGAAGCAAAAACATCTGAATTGTTTCCGTCTTCCCAATTATTCCATTTAAAAGAAGTATCTGAATTAATATCATAGCTTCTCACTGCTACTTTGATTTCTGTTGTATCGTTAGAAGGATTGTATCTTTCCCAACAAGCTGAAACATTTTTGTTTACAGGATAACCTCCCCCTAAAGTACCATACCATCTAGTTTCACATATTGCAGGGTTTTTGTTTCCATCCGCAACTGAATGTGTAGTAGTAGCATTTACAATTTCCTCTCTCTTATAATTTCCTCCATTGTCATAAGATTTTGTATAAAAAATTCCTCCATCTAGACTTTGGTGTATTTGATTGATAGCGCCCCATTCATCTTTCAAAACTTTTGATTGACGCACATTTGATATCGCTCCTGATGTTGTTGAAAGTTGCTTTGTTTTATAATAATTTGCTATTGTTGTTCCGGATGCATCAAAATAAAAATCCTTTCCATTTGATGTATCTATAGAGTGTCTCGAATTCATAAAACCGTCGCTCCATTTATAAAATATTCTCTCGTTGGTTTGTCCCGAATTAATAAGGTCAGAGCAATTTAAGGAGGAATAACCACCTCTTAAATATACATTGGTTGGTGTAGAATAGTTTGTCCAATCAAAAGACAATGATTCTGAAGTTGATTGATTATCATAATAAGTATTGAGGTTGGTAGAAAGTTTTCTAGTAAATACTTTACCTGAACTATTTGGTACAAAGGCAATTTGATTAAATGAAGCTGAATTCGTGCTATAGACTGATAAATTTCGAGAATATAATTCACTATTCCAATTAACACCTCCGTTGGTTGTAACATAAACATTCCAAATAGAAACAAACGCGTAACCATAACTACTATTGTTTGAAAATTTAATATCTCGGGCTGAATTAAAACTACTTAATTTTTCAAAAGTATTATCATTATTTAATAAATAAACGCCATCTCGACATATAAAACGAACCACATCCACATCATTATTATTGGAAACATTAATTGAATAAATTTCAAATAAATTGGAAGGATTGGAATTTCCATCTAGTATAGTTGTATATGTCATTCCGTAGTCTGTTGATTTTAATAACACAGGAAACGTTGATTTATATCCAGCAACATACATATTGCCTGGATTATTGATCGATAAATCAAGACTTACTAAGAGTTGATCCGGATCATTATATATTATATTCCAATTTTGTCCCCCATTAACAGTTTTATAAATCCTCCCATGATATATATCATCATATAAAAATCCAGTGTTTTCATTTACAAATTTCAAGTTTCCTGAAACAAGTCCAGTTGTAAAGTTAGTTTCCGACACTAATGTCCAATTATTTCCCCCATTTGTAGTTTTATAAACATAAGAAATATTTGATGGGCTGCTAAATTCAAAAAAAGTAGCCCATCCTAAATTAGGATTTAAAAAAAATAAATCTTGATTATGTTCTGAGGTTACATTATTACCAAAATCTTTAATAAGAACCCAATTTATGCCTTTATTAGTAGTTTTAAAAATTTTGTATGATTGTGAGTGTTCATTTGTACTAGCATAGCCTGTGTTGGTATTTAAGAAGGTCAGATTGTGTACAGTTTCACTTGAAACATTTGTTGAATCCCAGATTTGTGAATATATGTTGTTTGTAACAAGTGATGCAATAAGAATTAATAGTATTTTTTTCATAATAAAAATAATTTAAGATTTTAATTAATTAATTTTTTTCCTCTAATGAAAGTTGAGAACATTAGACCGTTGTTAACAACTATGTACACATTATTTGAATCAGCTTTCATTTCAATAGGAACTCCTTGTATAGGTGG
>JAGPCH010000243.1 GCA_018058125.1 Ignavibacteria bacterium
ATACCTAATACTTAATACCTAATACTTAATACCTAATACTTAATACCTAATACTTAATACCAAGTCAAGTGTCTGAAAACAAAAGCAAAATCATCGGTTTATCAAAAGAGCAGGTAATCCTTTCCCGCGAAAAGAATGGTTCGAATGTAATTGAAGTAAAGAAAGAGAACAGGTTCTTTGAAGTAATGAAAACATTAGCAGAAGAGCCAATGGTAATTCTTCTTCTAGCGGCTTCTACTTTATATTTTATAACCGGACATACAGGAGACGGTATTTTTCTTGCAGTAGCAATAGTTCTGGTTTCTGCATTATCTTTATTTCAGGATTCAAGAAGCAGAAATGCTCTTGAGAAATTAAAGATCTATACAAAGCCCAATTGCAAAGTAATAAGGAATGGCGAGACGGAAGAAATTAAAACAGATGAACTTGTAATTGGTGATTGTCTGATCGCAGAAGAGGGTACATCTGTTTCAGCAGACGGTATAATAATACAATCAAATGATTTTTCAGTCAATGAATCAATTCTCACCGGGGAATCTTTTCCGGTTTTCAAGGACCCCGGTAAAGAAGATAACAAAATATACAGAGGTACTTCGGTAACAAGCGGATTAGCTATTGCTGAAATTTCAGCCGTAGGGAGTAACACTCAGCTTGGAAAGATCGGAAAGAGTCTTGAAAATATAAAAACAGAGAAGACTCCTCTTGAACTGCAGATCAGTAGTTTTGTAAAGAAGATGGTTATAGCCGGATCTATAGTTTTTCTTATAGTCTGGGCAATCAATTATTATATTTCATATGACATTCTTGATAGTCTTCTAAAGGCGCTGACTCTCGCAATGAGCATACTCCCTGAAGAAATACCGGTTGCTTTCTCTGTATTCATGGCACTTGGTGCATGGCGTTTGATGAAAATGGGGATTGTTGTGAAAGAAATGAAAACAGTTGAAACGCTCGGAAGCGCTACTGTAATCTGTACAGATAAGACCGGAACAATTACTGAGAACAAAATGGAACTTGCCGGAATTTATTTACTCTCTTCAGATAAAATTTATGATTTAAAAGGTGCATTGTCAAAAGAAGAACAACAGCTAATCAGGATTGCAATGTTTGCAAGCGAACCTATACCATTTGACCCGATGGAAATCGCTTTGCACGATGCTTATAAGAGATCTTCTTCTATAGATGAAAGACAATTATATAAAATGGTTCATGAGTATCCGCTTTCCGGAAAGCCACCGATGATGACACATTTATTTGAAAATGAATCCGGTGAAAGAATAATAGCTTCTAAAGGTGCCCCTGAAGCATTGATTAAAATTTGCAAACTTTCATCAACGGAAATCAGGAATATTAATAAAGCAGTTGATGATTTAGCTAAAGACGGATATCGAGTATTGGGAGTTTGCGAATCAAAATTTACAGGAAATGATTTCCCTGAATCCCAGCAGGATTTGCCCTTTAAATTTATTGGACTTGTTGCATTCTTTGATCCTCCGAAGAAAAACATAAAGACAGTTTTCGAAGAATTTGATTCAGCCGGTATTGATGTAAAAATTGTAACCGGAGATAATGCGGAAACTACAAATGCAATAGCCCGGCAAATAGATTTTAAAGGTTATGATAAAAGCATGTCGGGGGAAGAACTTATGAAATTAAGTGAAACTGAACTTGAAGAAAAAGTTCAGGGTACAAAAATATTCACGAGAATGTTTCCGGAGGCAAAGCTTAGAATTATAAATGCACTAAAAGTTAAGAAAGAGATAGTCGCTATGACAGGTGACGGTGTAAATGACGGACCTGCTTTAAAAGCTTCGCACATTGGAATTGCAATGGGTAAGAAGGGGACTGAAACAGCAAAGCAGGCTGCTTCACTGATCCTTGCAGATGATGATCTTTCTAAAATGGTGGATGCAGTAGCAATGGGAAGAAAAATCTATACTAATCTTAAAAAAGCTATTCAATATATAATTTCAATTCACATTCCTATTGTATTAACAGTGTTTATTCCTCTTGCATTAGGATGGCTGTATCCGAATATTTTTTCTCCTGTACATATTATCTTCTTGGAGCTGATCATGGGACCAACTTGTTCAATAATTTTTGAGAATGAACCGATAGAATTGAACACCATGAAAGAGAAACCAAGATCACTCACTAATACTTTTTTTAATAAAACCGAACTGACAACGAGCATCATACAGGGATTAATGATAACCGTCGGTACTCTGGCTGCATATCAGTTTGCAGTTTACAATGGTTTCAATGAGCCATTGACAAGAACCATGGTTTTCACTGTCCTGATTTCAGCAAACATTTTCCTTACACTCGTCAACAGATCATTTTATTATTCATTGATAACGACTTTAAAATATAAAAATGATCTTGTTCCTCTGATGATTGCCATTACTGTGATAATAACAGGAATGATTATTTATATAAAACCCTTTGCGGAATTTTTTGAATTTGAAACTCCTGAATTCAGTATGCTGATGCTCAGTGTAATTATTGGTTTTGTTTCCGTGATCTGGTATGAATTTGTAAAGTGGAAAAAAAGATCTTTTCAATCGGATAACTGAAATTCCAAATTAAATCTTAAAAGGTTTTCGTTTTTACAGATTTTATTCGTTACTTCATTCCGCACAAACCGGTGGATTGAGTAAATGTTATAATTCTTTCCGATAGTATCCAAGAAATTACTACATCAGATTATCTATAAAATACTTCAATTTAGTGACATAGGTCACAGACAAATCTATTCTAAAAATGTATCTTTGTATAGAAACATAATTTAGTTTGTTAAGGCTATAGATTCAGACAAAACCTGTTTTCCATATTTTAAGCTATAAAAATTATGAAATCAAACATGGGAAAAGCCGATAAAATAATCAGATTATTTTTCGGTATCATTATTGTCGGATTATATCTGGAAGGTCAGATCTCAGGACTTGGAGCTCTATTACTTGTTGCTGTTGCAGCATTACTTTTTGTAACCAGCTTCTTTAGCTTTTGTCCGCTGTATTTTCCCTTTGGGATTTCAACAGGAAAAAAGCATTCTGATACTGTCAGATAAAATTATCTATATTTCGAAGTAAATTTTTTTGGCAAAATAAAATATCCTTGATACAAAAATGGATGATAAATCTTATTATATGTCAGGTTCGGAAATTATTTTATGATAGATCAGAATTAAAAGAATTATTTTAAAAATCATATAAAAAAAATTTATTAAATAATCATGAAAAGAAAAATGAAACCCGAAAGTATGATGATGTCTTACGGATACAAACCTGAATTATCGGAAGGCGCAGTGAAATGTCCTATATTCATGACATCGACATTTGCATTTAAAACTGCTGAAGAAGGGAAGGCATTTTTTGAAGTTGCATATGGTCTCCGTGAACAGAATGAAGGAGAGAAGCTCGGGCTTATCTACAGCAGGATAAATAATCCGGATCTGGAAGTTCTGGAAAACAGGCTTACACTCTGGGATGAAGCAGAAGAAGCTGCCGTTTTCGAAAGTGGTATGTCAGCAATCACAACAGTGTTGCTGGAATTTTTAAAACCCGGGGATCTGCTTCTTATGAGCAATCCATTGTATGGCGGAAGTGATCATTTTATTAAAAAGATACTTCCAAAATATAACATTAATGTCGTTCCATTCAAAGCCGGAAATAGTAAGAATGAAATTATAAAAAAAGTCGAGGGTACCGGATTAGCAGATAAACTTGCATTAATATTCATCGAAACACCTGCAAATCCGACAAATGTTCTTTATGATATCAGAAGCTGTAAAGAAATTGCAGAGTATTTTTCTACTCCTGAAAAGGAAATTTATCTTGCTGTTGATAATACTTACATGGGTCCCGTCTGGCAACATCCGATCAGACACGGAGCTGATCTTGTAATTTATTCGGCAACAAAATACATAGGCGGACACAGTGATGTTATTGCAGGTGCTTGTCTTGGATCGCATAAGCTTATTAAAAGAGTGAAAGAGCTT
>JAGPCH010000244.1 GCA_018058125.1 Ignavibacteria bacterium
TTGTAAGTACTAAGTAATAAGTATTGTGTATTGTGTATTGTGTATTGTGTATTGTGTATTGTGTAAGAAAATAGGAATGATGCGAAGGTATTGAAATGTAAAAATTTAAAAAAATCTGTTTCTAAATTAGATAAGATTGGTAAAGTAGGGTCACCGTTGGAAGTTTTAAAAACAAACACTTTGTTTCTCTTTTTCTTTGCTCCGCTCCTCTGCTTCTCTGCGTTAAATAGCTGTTTAAATCTGAAAAAAGAAAGTTAGGATTATTTTTAATTCTGAAGTTTTTTTAATTCGATCATATACTTTTCTATGAGCGCTTCATAGTCATCAGTAAAACCTTCTTTTTGAAGTTTCAGAAAATCTTCTTTTAAAGCATTTACCGGATTCGGACCCTGGATAACTATCTCCGGCGGAGTCGTCCTAGTCATATTTTCACCGGGTCTTGATTCACGCTTAGGTTCAAAGTCTTTTTCTCTCTGTGAAAGCTGTGCATCAAGCATTCTCGAAAGTATTCGGTTTTGTTTCTCTGCAAGTTTGTCATCATATTTATTTTCCTCCAATTGTTTTACAATTTCTTCCATTTCCTTTTTTACCTGATCAAGGTCTCCCAAAACTTTCTCACCGCTTCTTTCCTGTTCTTTTTTCAATTCTTCATTCAGCTGTTCCATGGATTTTTTTATAGCCTCCTGTTCGAGTGCAAGTCTCTGCATTTCCTGTTTTTGATTATCTGAAAGATCATTAGGACTGGTACCTTTTCCGTTATTACCTTTTTCTCCATTTTCACCTGTCTGACCCATCTTACCCATTTTGCCGGTTTTCCCGTTGAGTCCCATCTGCTGAGCAATTATCTCTCCAAGTCTTTGCATCATTTGTCCCATGTTACCGCCGGGACTTTTCCCGCCTTTACCATCTTTACCGTCTTTTCCGTCATTTCCCATTTGTCCCAGCATATCACCCAGCATTTTAGTTGCGTTATCAAGTGATTCTTTAGCTTTTCCCTGATTTTGCGAAGCATTTTTCTTATCCATTTCGCCTAGTTCTTTTCCGGCTTTATCCATTTTGTTGTAAGCGTTTCCGAGTTCTTTTCCCATTTCAGGACTCATCTGCATTCCCATTTTTGAGGCATTCATCAGATCATCTATTGCCTGAGAAAGTTCACTTTGCAAATCTCCCTGTTCCTTTTTATTTTCACCAAATTCACCTTTATCACCCTGTTCCGTATCGTCAGTTTTTTCTTTCAGCTCCTGCTGTTTTTTACTCATTTCCTCAAGTTGTTTTTTCAGACTCTCAAGTTTTTCTTTCAGTTTATTATTCATATCCTGAGAATCCATCATATTTTCCATGGCATTTTTCATTTGTTCACTAAGCTCCTGAAGATCTTTCATGATCTCTTCCTGGGTCTTCTGAGACTGATTTTTCTGACCTTTCTGAAGATCTGATTCTGACTGCTGCATTTTATTTTCAGGATTTTTCTGCTGCATGTTTTTCTGAAGATCTTCAAGATCCTCAGCGCTCATCTGCTCTTTCATTTTATTGATCTCATCAATAAGCTTCTTGATCTCTTCACTGAAGTCTTTTGTATCCTTTTTAATATCATTCTGTTTTTCCGAAAGCTCATTCATTTTATTCTGATCATTTTTATCAGCGTTTTCAGTTTCTTTTTTCAGATCTTCCTGTTTGTTTTTAATGTCTTCAAGTTTTTGTGTAAGCTCTCCGAATTTCTGCATGTTCTCAATCTTTTTCAATAGCTCCTGAGCTTTTTCCATATATTTCTTAAAAGCTTCTTCATCGAATTTAAAATTTTTCAGCGCTTCTTCAAGTTCTTCGGGCTTATTCTTTTTAAGAGCTTCCTGTAATTTTTCAAGCATCTTCTGAAGTTCGGGAGTGTTAATTTTATTGAACATTTTCTGCAATTCCATATACTGCTCAAGAGTCTTCTGATCAAGCGTATTCTTCTGCTGCATGTCATTCATGTTTTCTTCAAGCTGCTTCTGTGTAGCTGACATATTCTTCTGAAAATTCTCCAGCTTGCTCTCCATCTGCTTTTTTCTGTCTTCATTCAAACCAAGTTCTTCATTTCTCTGCAAATCTTTTTTCATTTCCGCAATTTCACGTTGAATATCGAGCATTTCATCGAAGACGGATTTAAGTTCGGTTTTCAGCTCCTTTGTGCCTTCTTCTTTCTTTTTGAATAATTCAGCAGGTGATTTATACTGTATTGTCCTGATTTCCGAACGGGTGGTTTTTCCGGTATTATCTGTAACTTCCATATAATATTCTGCGCTTTCGCCGGGTCTGAGAGCGATATTACCCAGCATCCACATATAAGGAACTTCAAGTGAAGTAGCATTCAGATTTACCACAGGAACATTCTCCATGGTAAAACCTGCCGGCGCACCGTTTCCTGCCAGTGATTTCAACTTTCTGTAACCCAGTACCAATTTTGAAAAACCAAAATCATCAGTGATCCTTGCTCTGAGCAGAAGTTCATTTTCACCATTCAGTATATAATTAGACTGAGCCGGTTCTATGATAGCAATCGTCGGCGCTTCATCATTCATTACTTTTATTTTGTAATAAACTGAATTCCGGTTTTCGTTTCCGTTAAGATCTTTTAATGAAAATTTATAGGTACCGCTTTCAAAAACAGTTATTGTTCCGTTTGCAGCGTCTCCGTTAACTTTAAATCCTGTATAATTATTATCCAGAATAATACCGGCTGATGACAATTCCATATTGGCTTTCAGATCAAAGCTGACTACACTTCCTTCGGGACAGAAAAAATCTCCTTCATTCTCGGGTAAGGTTTTGGATGGAACTCCGGTAAACTCAGGCGGATCTATCCTTATATTAAAACTTTTCACAATAGGATATTCAGAGACTTCAATCCTGTATTCATCTGATTTCACACCTTTATATTGAGCAAAGTAAAGTAATTCGGAGTTTATGTTTTCGATAGTTGTTTTAAAATTTCCTTCAGGTGTGATCCTGATCAGCTTTGGATCCGACAGCAATTCATATCCGTCTGCCGTGATCTGTTTTGTATAAAATTCGAGTTCATCTATCTTGATATTGTATTCAGGTTTATTGGAACTGACCGTAAAAATAACATTGAGTTTATCACCCGCTGCAACTTCAGCATCCCCGGGAAAGACTTCAAAAGTAATACCGTGCTCATTATCAATAAATTCAAAATTGTGATTGACGATTCTCTTAACTGAAGCAAACATCTGCGATGGAAATATGGAAAATGAAATTACGTTAATAAGAATGGCTGCTAATAAAACCAACACAGGTTTCTTTAGCCTGCTGAAATCAACAACCGACCCGAGATCCAGATCATCAGCTCTCCGTTTCACATCCATGATATCAGCATTTATAAGAGCTTCAGAAAAAACCGTTAAAACGGTTTTCCGATCACTGTCCTTATAACTCCTCACCAGCGAAAGCGAATTCGAAAGATCATCCTTAATATTACTGAAATTATTCCCGATCTTTTTTGAATATGAAATTAACTCAAACGGCTGTATGACCCCCGCTCTCTTCAGAAAATAATTTACCAGAAAATATACAAGAGTCGTAACCGATAATGAAAGAAATCCCCAGTAAAAAACCGTTCTGACTGCAGAATTAAAATGAAAAACCGATTCAACCAATATCAAAATAAAGGCAAGCAGGAAAATTACAATAAAAGAGTAAACTAAATTTTTGGTAAGATTATAAAATAATTCTTTTTTATTGACTGCGGTTAGTCTCTTTTCGAATGAACTGTAGATCGAAGCGGCTGAATCCGGGATATTCATTTATTATTAATAGTTGGTTTTTGTAAGACTTATTATAACCTGATTGTTACAGATTTGTTTCATGTTTAACATACTAAACTTAAAGAAGTTTCAACATGTTTTCAATGCTTAAACGACTATGATTTGGAATGATTTCGAATGAAGGCTATGAGTTTGTTTGAACTATGAATTGGAATGAATTGGAATGAT
>JAGPCH010000245.1 GCA_018058125.1 Ignavibacteria bacterium
TCAAAATCAACGGGGGTGACATTGAGAAATGTCTGTTCGGTTCCGATCAGAATGCCTGCTGTCAATCCTGCAATATCATTCTTACTGTCAGTATCTTTCTTCAGCACTTCGTAGATCACATCTTCAAACTCATGTATCAGTTCGGATTTATTCTTTCTTAGAATGGTTTCATCACTGAGACTGAAGCTCAGACTTATTTCATCTTTTGATAAAATATTTTTTGCTTTATCTAATCGAAGGATGCGTAAAGTATTATCAGAGAATTCTATATTTAAATTTATCAATTATATAATTATATAACTTTTTTAGTCCGCTTTAATATGATTTTTTAATTTTTCAAATTTCTTCCTGCCTATACCGCTTACGTTCATGATATCTTCCGGTCTATTAAATTTTTTATGCCGGTCTCTGTAAGCGATTATCTTATCGGCAGTTGACTCGCCTACTCCCGGAAGTTCGATCAGCTCAGATCTTGTGGCAGTGTTAATATTTAAAATTCCTTCCTGATTATTTTCATTTAATTCCAAATTCGGATTCAGTGAATCTGGCAAAGAATTCTTTCCCTGTATGATCTTCTTTTCAGATAATGATTTAAAAACAGAATCTTCAGCAGTATAATCAAACCTGAGTGAGGGACTGTTTAAAATCTGTTTGTAGAACTTAATTGAAAATCCGATGATAAGAACTGTTATAACAAACAAAATAACCTTGGTCTCATTCTTTGTAAAAGAAATATTCTTCATTAATTTATTCATCGTTTATCCAACTCCTTTTAATTCAATCAAAAAACATCAGTTCAAAAATAACTAATATAATTTTATAATAAAACTATTGTCTCAGGGTTCATACAAGCTGTTATTATCTCAAAGACTTGCGAACTTTGAGATAGATTTTACTTTTAAGAAAAGTAAGTGAGAGAGTAGATTATTATTTCACAACAGAAAGCGTAAACCCGTCACCGATAGTCATCAGAATAGATTCAGTTCTTTCATCTTTTGAAATAAGATCATTTGTATATTGAATGGCTTTGAGATCTGCATCATCACCGGCGTCTTCAATAACCCTACCGGCTTTGAGCATGTTGTCGAGAATGATGACAGTTCCTTTGCGAGAGAGTTTAATTGCATTCTCATAATACCTGGGGTAAGATACTTTATCGGCATCAATGAAGATCAGATCAAATTTTTTATTCTCTGAAACGAGTTTTTTCATAGCATCTAAAGCAGGCATATTCATTATCTCAACTTTATCTTTCAGCCCGGCTTTTTCAAAATAATTAGCTGCAATATCCGCGTGTTTTTTTTCAAGCTCGACTGTGACTAGTTTACCGCCGTCGTTCAGTCCTCTTGCAATATGAATCCCGCTGAATCCTGTGAGTGTTCCGATCTCGAGTGCGTCAGAAGCATTCATAATTTTAGCAGTGAGGTAAATAAACTTTGCCTGATCTCGGGATATCTGAATAAGCGGGATCTCGAGCTTTTCTGTTTCAGCGATGAGTTCTGTTAAAAGAGTCTCATCCGGTGCGAAACGGTCGACTATATAGTTGTAGATCTGTTCGTTTATGGTTACTGATTTCATAATTTATTTTTTGGACTGTTGGCTAAAGCCAACGGTAATGAATTTTATATTTATATAGCACGGTTGGTTAAACCAACGGCTATGAATTTAATTTTTTATATAATAGCACTGCCGGCTAAAGCAAACTGAAATAAATTTTAAATAATTTTTAGACCTATTAGATAAATATTCATAGATATCATTCCAAATCATTCATCTGCAAAAATGGTTACTGATTTCATAATTTATTTTTTGGACCGTTGGCTAAAGCCAACGGTAATGAATTTTATATTTATATAGCACGGTTGGTTAAACCAACTGCTATGAATTTAATTTTTTAAGAATCCGTTGGCTAAAGCCAACGGTAATGAAATTAAACCAGTAGTTAGATATTCATAGTCATCATTCCAAATCATTCATCTGCAAAAATGGTTACTGATTTCATAATTTATTTTTTGGACCGCTGGCTAAAGCCAACGGTAATGAATTTTATATTTATATAGCACGGTTGGTTAAACCAACGGCTATGAATTTAATTTTTTAAGAATCCGTTGGCTAAAGCCAACGGTAATGAAATTAAACCAGTAGTTAGATATTCATAGTCATCATTCCAAATCATTCATCTGCAAAAATGGTTACTGATTTCATAATTTATTTTTTGGACCGCTGGCTAAAGCCAACGGTAATGAATTTTATATTTATATAGCACGGTTGGTTAAACCAACGGCTATGAATTTAATTTTTTAAGAATCCGTTGGCTAAAGCCAACGGTAATGAAATTAAACCAGTAGTTAGATATTCATAGTCATCATTCCAAATCATTCATCCGCGAAAGCGGATCATAGTCAAAACTCAGGATAGAAAATTTTCTTTATTGATGTTGCTTTTCCTGTCTGCTGATCGATCTCACAAAGTACAGCTGAAAATCTCAGATCCTCGTCTGCTACTTCAAACTTCTGCGGAGTCGAATATATGAATCTTTTTATTGATCCTTCTTTTCTCATTCCGATAACAGAGTCATAAGAACCGGTCATTCCTACATCGGTTATATAAGCTGTTCCTCCGGAAAGTACTCTGCTGTCCGCAGTCGGTACGTGCGTATGAGTGCCGACTACCACCGATGCTCTGCCGTTTACATACCACCCGAAAGCGATCTTCTCTGCTGTAGCCTCGCCATGAAAATCGACGAACACCATATTTGTATCATACTTTACTTTTTCATAGAACCAGTCAAAGGCTCTGAATGGACAGTCTATGCTTTTCATGAAAACCCTTCCCTGCAGATTTAAGACGGCTATCTTCAGTTCGGTATTGGGAATCTTAAAAATCCCGAAACCGTGACCATATGCTCCTCTCGGATAATTAGCAGGTCTGAGTACATTCGGAGTATCGTTAAGATACTTATGCGCCTGTATTTTATCCATTGTATGATTTCCGCCGGTGAGAACGTCTATGTTCAGATCAAGAAGTTTCTTTCCGTCTTTTTCGACTATGCCTTTTCCATCTGTGATATTCTCTCCATTGGCAATTACAAAATCGATCTTGTGCTTTGTGACATATGTAGGTAAAAGAGTCTTTGTCAGATTAAAACCCGGCTCGCCTATAATGTCACCGATAAATAATAATTTGATTTTTTCGGGCAAGTATTATGTGCTTTCTGATTATTTAAAATTAATTGAAAAACAAAGTAAAAGATTTAGTAAGTTAAAAATACTCTCTTGTATCAAGACCTTTCCATTCTGCATACTTCTCCAGATCGAACTGAATTGATTTGAATATTGAAGCAAATAGTACGGCATCATCAGCAAATCCAAACAATGGAAGCATATCCGGTACAATATCGAATGGATTTACAAAATAAATTACTGCTGCTCCTATTAAAGTGATTGATCTCCAGGGAATATCCGTGTAGGTTTTATTCTTAAAATCTTTGATTAGACTTAATGCAAGTTTTAACTGCTTTATGAGTTTTTTGAATTTATTGTCATCAAGCCGGGAAGATTTCCTTTTAATTTCTTCTTCCCCTTTTACAATCAGATCCAGTTTGTTATTATCAATATTAGAAGAACCTTTTTCGACTTCTTCTAAAATTTCGTCGTCATTTAAATTTCGATTCATGCTGCTGTTTTTTTACAATATATTATTAATAGTTCTGTAATTCAATACTTTACTGATTAAAAGTCAGCTGAATTTACATTTATACTCGTTTCCTGACGGGTAAACTGACCGAAAAAAAAATGCCTCAAAGTCTCTAAGACACTAAGACTTTAAGATTTAATAATTAAAAACATTTAAAATAAACTCCTTCGATCCGCTACGGCGGATATGAGACTTAGAGGAAGAATAAATGGTTTTGTTTTCGTAAAGCCAGGGAAGATTAGTAACGAGCTGATAAAATCTTAAAAACCAATACTGAACATCGGGTTATTG
>JAGPCH010000010.1 GCA_018058125.1 Ignavibacteria bacterium
TATGATTTCTGTATGTTTTTCGGCTTTTCTACTGCCTGAACTTCTGTAAATCGCAGTATAAGGTATCAACATATAAGCATTAACTATCATAAATATGAGTATCAAAGCCTGAACGGACCAGAATATAATGTTCTTATCCTGTATAATTAAAAAGCCTGCAGCAAATACAGGTAAAAATAAAATAAATATCTGTATCTTTCCGAACTCAGGTACCCGGAATATCCAGTGCTGATGCGGGATAAACGGAAGTATCGAAAGGATGATCAAAAACACAGCCGGCAAATAGAAGATATATTCCAAGATTATTGTTCGTTTTTTTTATTCTGAAAAATCATTTCAATACTAAGGTCACCGTATTAAGATATCAGGTTATCGTGCAAACATACGTATAATAAATTAAAATTTTTATATATAAATATTCAATGTAGTGCGTCCCGGGAA
The DNA here is from genome assembly GCA_018058125.1 of Ignavibacteria bacterium. Taxonomy (GTDB): domain Bacteria; phylum Bacteroidota; class Ignavibacteria; order Tepidaquicellales; family Tepidaquicellaceae; genus JAGPCH01. The sequence continues at coordinate 442 of JAGPCH010000010.1, forward strand.
TTTGGATTTTAAAACAAAGATCAGAAAGCAGTTTTCTCCTTAAGGATGTTCAGATAAGCCAAAGCATTCTCAGGTTCCGCCGTTAGTGGTGTTTTTAAAAAGTTTGCACAAGTGAAATACATAAATTGAAGATTAATTACAGTAAACTTTTCTAAATCACCAACACTTTTAATAAATATTTATCACGGGCAGGCAACAGCAAATTCTCAAAGACTTTTAAAGCCCGGAGCACAAGTTTAATCTTGATATTTCAGACAGATGATATTAATTTATTTTGCGATTGAAAGATTTCTGTTCTGTTATTGCTTGTCATAAATTACTTTAATTCAAAATTTTATTTTCTTTGCCCCTTGCTGTTATGAAGAAAAATATCATTTATTTTTTTAAAAGACTCTCAGAGAAACTGTGGCTTAAACCACTGATATTTTGTGTACTTTCAGTAGCCGTTGCTCTCTTGGCTGCACTCTTCGCCCATCTGGCTGATAATAGTTTAAATGCTGATGTAGTGCCTGACATTAAAAAAAGTTCAGTTGAGAATTTGCTTTCAACTATCTCTGCCAGTATGCTGGTAATTGCCATTTTTGCTGTCGGAGCTATGCTTGCTGCATTTTCTGCAGCGAGTGTTACTGCAACTCCCCGTTCCTTTAAACTTATTGTCGCCGATGATTTGTCACAAAATGCTTTATCTGTTTTTATTGGTTCATTCATTTATAGTATAGTTGCCAAAATTGCCCTTCAAAACAGCTACTACGGTAAAGCCGGTAATTTTACATTTTTCATTTTAACACTTGCAGTATTTGCAGTAGTTATAATTACTTTTTTAAGCTGGGTTGAACGGATATCAAAACTTGGGCGGCTTGGTCACACAATAAAAAAAATTGAAGAAGCAACAGCTAATGCCATAAGAGAAAGGAAAGCTGAACCGTTGATGGGAGGAGTACCGGTTATCAACAGGCCTAATAAAGGCACTCCGGTATATGGTAACCGTATCGGCTACATTCAGCACATTAATATGGAAAAACTTCAGGAGATTGCTCTTGAGCTAGATATCTCCTTTTTATTAAACTGCGTCCCCGGAACATTTACGGCACCCGATAACCCGTTAATTTATCTGATATCAGGAAAATCAAATGTTTTAAATGAAAAAATAGAGCAACTGAATAAAGCATTTGAAATTAATGATAACCGCTCATTTCATGATGATCCAAGGTTTGGTTTGATTGCACTAAGTGAAATAGCGAGCAGGGCTTTATCTCCGGGGGTTAATGATCCGGGAACTGCTATTGCGATCTTAGGCAGTCACGTTAGAATGTTTGCTTTATGGATTAAAGATGAATTTAATCAGAACAATCAAAAGCCAAAGTATGACCGGGTTGAAGTTCCTGAAATTTCAATGGCTGATATGTTAGATGATGCTTTCCGCCCAATCGCCCGCGACGGTGCAGGAAATCTTGAAGTAATGCTCCGGTTGCAAAAAGCACTTGCTTCAATTGCATTTATCGGCACAGCTGAAGTTAAAGAACTTGCAATATCACATTCACATCTGGCATACAAAAGAGCAGAGTTAGAGATGGGTTTTTCGAGAGATCAGGAAATTCTTAAGGAGAAATGTGCTTTCAATATAATAGTTTGACTTACCGGTAAACCCTGAGTTGATACACCACCGAATTAAATCTGCAAACTACTCTGAATGTATGTACAAGTTTAGTTATGTTTTTTTCAAAATTAAAAATTTAATGTAAACAAAACGGAAACAGATTTTCTTTTCAGGAAACTATTTACAGGAAAGTAGGAGTGATAAACTCTAAAAATTTAAAATGAGCTGAATGAAATTATACTTACTTTCTCTTTTATTTTTGATCACCTGCTCAAACAGTTTTTGCCAGGAAGATTTGCTAAAACACAATTGTGACTGCAGTAGAATAGGTCTCGATTCTGTTTGGGCTGACACTAATAATGTTTCGTGCCATCTCATACCGGTTGAAAGGAACTACTTATCGCCGGGAGGTGATAAATATTTTATGGCGGTTGCTTCTGCTACTGCATTATCTCTGACACCTGAAGAACCGTTATTGTATCTTCACGGCGGACCGGGAATTGCATCACTTAGTAATTTTCCGCGCTATCTAAAATCAAAAACTTTCTCCAAGTTAAGACAAAACCATGCTTTGGTTTTTTTTGATTATAGGGGAACAGGATTTTCAGAACCGGGTCTATGCAAAACATTAGACTCTTCATTACATGCAATACCCAATACAATTTCTGATGAAGAACTGATCTTAAAAGAAACAAATATATATTCTGATTGTAAGGACGAGCTACTGAAACAAGGAATTCTACTTTCAGATTTTTCTTCATTGCAATCCGCTGCTGACGCAGAAGCGATCAGAAAAGAATTAGGGATTGATAACTGGAATATTTATTCGGTATCACACGGCACAACAGTTGCACTCAATATGATGCGGACTTTTCCAAAGCATATCCGCAGTGTTATTCTCGATTCACCTTTCCCGCCAAATGCTCCATGGTCAGATTTTGTTCAACCCTTCGATACTTGTTTTAGAGTTTTAGAAAAAATATTAAGTGAAGATTCAATTTATGCTAAACTATTTCCATCTGTAAGGAATGATTTTGTAAAAATTACTGACCGCCTCCGCGAAACTCCTTTTGTAATGGCCATCCATATTGGAAACGACACTGCCATTAATGTTAATTTATTTAATGATAAAGATTTTGCATGGTCAGTATGGACTGCAATGTTGGACCCATATACAATCCGATGGGTTCCTTTAGCGCTGAAAGAAATAGCTGCAGGAAATGATTCTGTTCTTTTGAAATGGGCTTTAGAGTTTAATGATCCGGATTCTTTTGGTGAATTTTCATCAGCACAAAACAGAGCCATCATAGGATTTGAAAACAAACCCCGAAATGAAAAGGAAACTGACAATTATCTTATAAACAGATTCCCTGATTTTGCTTCATTTATTAATCCCGGACTGGATGATGCGGTAAATAAAGTTTATCGACCGGAAGTCCCCCCTGAAGAGTATTTTGATGCAGTTGAAAGTAATATTCCAACACTGATTTTTTCAGGTGAATTTGATCCTGTGTGTCCTCCATTATTTGCAGACATAACTTCAGCCACACTTTCCAATTCAACTGTCATAACTGTTCCGTCAGCTTCTCATGCAGCCATGTTTGCTGACGAATGTACAAGAGAAATCGGGACCTCATTTTATCTTGATCCTGAAACAAAACCGGATGCCGAATGTATTTTGAAAAGAAAAAAAATGGAGTTTTTTACAACTGATATTCTTAATCACCTGAAATAATTTTGAATTGTGTTTCATTTTTGTAGGTTGTTCATAACTTTTCCGGCTTTGCTCCATTCAAGGAACGGAATGGAATTCTTACCGGACCTGTGGAAGAATCCGGTAATCCTTACTAATCCACTATCTGCAAAACAAAGACACGACAAACGAATATACACTGGACTTACTAATGTAATAATGAATACCACCAGCTAACATCAGATTAAGAAATGCCGGTGGCGAACAGTTTGAAAGAGTGTAAAGCACGCAGCCAAAGGTACTTTCGCTTCGCACTGTAACTTCAGCCCAGAAACAATAAATTGACCAGTGATTTTTACGAAACCTCTATTTTGATTTTACCTTTTACAGGAATAATAATAAGTAATCCCTGTAATTAATAAATTCACATGTAAATTTTGAAGAAAACTTTCAGGAATAGGAATTACTTAAGTCATAAACTTCTTTGCAAATTTGCGCTTGATTAAGTAATTTTGTTTGAGTATTTAGTCTTTCGGTACAATGTCAGCCCATCCCGGATGACACCCTTCAAAGTTTACAGTTTTCAGATAAGCAATCCTGGTTTTGCAATTCTGGTTTTGCAATTTAAGACAACAGAATTTTTTGACACTATTACGAATGAAAAAATATAACTTTGAATAGTATCTCTAAGAAAAAATCATAATGAATTTAACAACTGAAAATATAGTTTTAGTCGGCTCTCTTTTACTGCTAGTAAGCATTTTTGCAGGTAAGACATCGTATAAAATTGGAGTTCCCACTTTATTGCTTTTTTTAACGATCGGAATGCTGGCTGGCTCTGAAGGTATCGGTGGTATTCATTTTGACGATCCGAAGATCGCTCAATTCATTGGTATTGTCTCGCTTAACTTTATTTTATTCTCAGGCGGACTTGACACAAATTGGACAGCGGTAAAGCCCGTTCTTCGGGAAGGGCTTGCACTATCTACTTTAGGCGTGTTACTGACAGCTTTATCACTTGGAACATTCGTCTGGTTAGTGACCGACTTTACAATCTATGAGAGTATGCTTCTGGGTTCTATCGTTTCATCAACAGATGTCGCAGCCGTATTTTCAATTTTACGTTCAAAAAGTCTTGCATTAAAAACAAACCTGAGACCTACTTTAGAGCTGGAAAGCGGAAGTAACGACCCGATGGCGTATGTGCTTACCATTGCTTTTCTGACATTAGTAGTCCATCAGGATCAAAGTTTGATTTCCATTATTCCATTATTTTTTCAACAAATGATTTTAGGTGGTATTGCAGGTATAGGTTTTGGTGTACTCAGCAAATTTATTATTAATAAAATCAAACTTGACTTTGAAGGACTTTACCCGGTTTTGGTTATTGCTCTTATGTTCATTACGTTTTCTGCCACTGATTTTTTTGGCGGCAATGGATTTCTTGCCATTTATATTTGTGCAGTTTATTTAGGTAATCAAGTCCTGATACACAAAAAAACCATTATGAAGATGTTTGATGGTATGGCCTGGTTAATGCAAATTGTTCTGTTCCTGACTTTAGGTTTACTTGTTTTTCCTTCCCAGATCATTCCGTACATCGGTATTGGTCTGCTTGTTTCATTGTTTCTGATAATCATTGCCAGACCAATAGGCGTATTTCTCAGCCTTATTTTTTTCAAAATGAAAATGAGAAGAAGATTTTACATTTCGTGGGTTGGGTTACGTGGTGCTGTTCCAATTGTGTTTGCAACGTATCCGCTTTTGGCAGGAATTGATAAATCACATATGATTTTTAATATTGTATTTTTTATTTCAGTTACTTCAATATTAATTCAGGGAACCACACTTTCTATTGTAGCTAAATGGTTAAATGTAGCCTTGCCCGAAAAGGTAAAAAAGATTACTGAAATAGATAAACTTATTTTAGACTTTCCAAAATCATTATTACAGGAATTTGAAATTTTGCCTGAAATACACACTGCAAATAAAAGAATTGTTGATTTGAATTTTCCTAAGTCTGCTTTTATTGTTATGATCAAAAGAAACGGTGAATATATCCGCCCGGGCGGTTCCACAGTTATTGAATCAAAAGATATTCTAATGGTTCTGGCAGATAGTCAGGAAGAATTTGCAAAGGTAAAGAGTTCTTTATACAAACCTACCAGCATTACAAATTCATAGAAGAATGATAAAATGATATATTTTACTCAATGCTTTTTCTGGGAATTGGGCAACCTTATACATTATGAATTCGATTGGAGCGAACAAGCAAATACAGTACTGCTTTTAAATCAGGCTTTCCGTTGAACTTTGATTTTGCGTAATACTCCAATCAATACAGATGCTGTCCGTCATTTTAAAGCGACATCAAAAACTGGCAAATAAATAAAACATTTTATTTCAACGCAGGATTATTAAAAAATAAGCGTTTAATATATTAATCGCACAGACAGCTCTTAGTCCAACAATAAAATTAAGCAATTTGAAAAAGATCATATTAATCATTATTCTGGTAGCTATATCATTAAATCTATCTGCACACGAAGGAGGTCACGGTACACCGCTGAAAAAATGGAAATTTGCTTCTGAAAAAGGAACTGTCAAAGCCGATTTTGTTAAAAGTGAAAATAGCAAAGTTTGGCTTATGGATCATCATAATATAAAAGTTTATCAGATAACCGACTTTTCTACCGAAGACCAAAGTTATATAAATTATATCAAGACAAGAAACGAATCAATTAATTCTATAAATACTAAACAAACTTCAGAAGTAGATTCCGGAGAAGCAGATGACGGTTCATTTTCTTTTTTAAAAATTGCTTTTATACTTTCGGGAGGTTTTCTGCTTACCCTCTCTTTATTTCAATTGGTAAAACGAAAAAGGATAATTCATATATCCTATGGCTTTTTGGGTGGTTGTATGATTTTATTTATTTTATTCAAAAACAACGTTATCGCCAAATCAATCACTGATGACGTTCCGCAAAATAATGTGTCGTTAATGAAATCCTTTTTTGAAAAATTTGACGGGGTCAAAACACATTCAGATGATAAATTTCTGTATATTTCATCCAATGGATTGCCGGATCATGAGATGATGATTGGAATAACAAACTGGCAGCAACAGGTTCCAATTAATCAAAATTATACGGGTGATAACACCTGGGCAATACCACTACATCCGAAAATGGCAGATCATCCGCTTTCTACAAAAACCAATTTACTGAAAGGCGCAATTGCAGTTGCCGTAAATGGAATTCCTATTTTTAATCCTCTGAATAACAGAGGTGAAGATGCAAACGCTATTGGTGAATTAGACAAATGGGGAGGACATTGCGGACGCGCAGATGACTATCACTATCACTTGCCTCCATTGCATTTACAGGAGCAAGTCGGTGCGGGAAATCCTGTTGCTTATGCTGTTGATGGTTTTCCTGTTTATGGAGAAACATCAGATAAACTGGACAGGTATTTAGGTAAATTAAATTCCGACGGTTCTTATCAATATCATTCAATTAAAGAATATCCTTATTTTATTGCAGGCGTGAGAGGCGAAGTGAAACTAGACCCGAAAACAAAAGCGCCGGAAAATCAGGTTTCTCCTCAACCAAGGACACACGAACTCAGACCTGCTTTAAGACCTTTGAAAGGAGCTGAAATAATTGATTTTAAATCTTTAAGTAATAATTCTTATTCCTTAACTTACAGCTTAAATTCAGAAGAATATATCATAAATTATAACTGGGACAACGCTGATAATTATACATATGAATTTATAGATCCTGACGGAACGACTACAGTTGAGACCTACAAACCAGGAAACATTATAGATCGATAGAACCATTTTGAAATTTTAGATTCTAAATAAATAAAAAATTATATTATATTATGAAAAAAATAAAAAACATTATTCCATTAATAATTTTATATCTTACTATTGTTGCATGCAATAATAATAATAATAGTAATGAAAATAAATCAGCACAAACAAATGCTGACAATTACAGCGGTACAGCTTCTGTATCTCAGGGTCCTGCAAAAGTTGTAACTCAAAACATATTCGATTGCGACAGAGGAAGAGAAGGTCCGGTTGGTATCTCTACTGCAATAGACGGCAGTGAATGGACTGTTCCATCTATGGTTAATTTTACGGATAATAGTTTTCCTTTTGCATCAGATCTGTTCAATCCCTGCACCGGAGTGGAATATGGATCCGCAGATGATGCAATGGCAGCTTTGGACGGGACAGACATTGTGGAAATTGATGCTGATGGTGAAGTAATTACCGCTTTTGTATTTGCCGACAACTATTTTGAAATGTACATTAACGGCATTCCGGTTGGAAAAGATAATGTACCATTTACTCAATTCAATTCTAACATAGTTCGCTTTAAGGTAAACAAGCCTTTTACAATTGCAATGAAGCTGGTTGACTGGGAAGAAAATAGTGGATTAGGTTCTGAGAGTAACAGAGGAAAAGCGTTTCATCCGGGCGATGGCGGAATGGTCGCTGTTTTTAAAGATGCTAAAAATGAAATTATTGCAACAACAAATTCAAACTGGAAGGCGCAAACTTTTTATACCGCACCAATAAAAGACTTGTCATGTGTATCAGAAAATGGAACCTTAAGATTAAGTGATAAATGTGATACAGAAGATTCTGATGACGGAACTTCCTATTACGCTTTGCATTGGAAGATACCTTCAGACTGGTTTGCTGAAAATTTTGACGACAGTAAATGGCCTGACGCAACAATCTATACAAATTCTGTTATAGGTGTTGACAATAAACCCTCGTATACAAACTTTACAGATGTTTTTGATAACAATGCTAACGATGCTGAGTTTATATGGTCAACAAATGTAATATTGGATAACGAGGTAATAGTAAGACATACTGTGAATTAAAATATTATATCATTGATAATAGAAATGATAAAGTTCCTGTTATCGAAATTGAAAGAGCAAGAAAGTTTAAAGAACATTGCGGTTAATGTTATAAAAATATGCTGAAGATCTTTGGGAGGTGTAACTCTTTTACAGCATACATTAAGTCCCTTTTATAATTCGCGAATAATAAACCCCAAATCAATTCCTCATCCCGACCGAAGTTTAATCTTGATTTTTCCATATGTTGAAATTAATTTATTTTTTTTTGCACACCATTGTCAGCAAGCCGAACTCAGATACGGCAGTATGGCAAACAAATCTTTAAAACTTAAATAAATTAATTATGTCAGACAACAGCGTAACACTTCACAGAGTCATCAAAGCAACACCGGAAAAAGTATTCCGGGCATTTACCGAACCAGATGCCTTGGCATCTTGGATCCCGCCTTATGGATTTTTATGCATTGTTCACAATATGGATGTAAAGGAAGGCGGAAGTTTCAGAATGTCTTTTTTAAATTTTTCTACAGGAAACGGACACTCTTTTGGCGGGGAATATCTTGAGATCAAACCAAATGAATTCCTGAAGTACACCGACAGATTTGATGATCCGAATTTACCGGGTGAAATGATCGCATCGGTTTGGTTTAAGAAAGTATCCGTCGGTACGGAATTAAAGGTAATCCAGGAAAACATACCTGATGTCATACCGGCTGAAATGTGCTATCTTGGATGGCAGGAATCACTTGAAAAACTGATCAGATTAGTAGAGCCTGAAATTCCGGACGCTTAATTCATATGAATTGCAGACAGGAAGTTTTTTAGAATACAGATTTTTGAAACCTTATAAATTTCATGATTTAGTAACCGTTTATACTTTCCTGCCGTAAGAGACAATTTATAATTTTAACATTTCTGTAAATGATAAAAAAATATTCTGTTTTTTTTTGCTTGCTCATATCTTTTATATTGATAGTAACAGCAGCATCAGTATATCCCGGCGGATCAATACTTGATAACAATTCTATTGGATTTGACTGGACAAAAAATTTTATTAGTAACCTGTTTGCATCAACTGCTATAAATGGTGCGGAGAACACTTCCAGGATCTGGGCTATCGCCGGAATGTTTTTTCACTCTGTTGGTTATGGAATATTCTTTATCAATATGTCAAAAAAGATCACTGATAAAAATGCTTCCTTAGTCTTAAAACTTGTAGGTGCAGCCAACATATTATTTAGTTTCTTAATAGTAACGCCTTTGCATGATACAATGATAACCTTATCCAGTACCTTGTTTCTGCTGGGTTTATTTTACATAACTGTTTTTATCCTGAAGTCAAAACTTCATTTTTTTAAATTCGCCTGTATCATCTGCTTACTGACTTTTTACTACACTTTATACTTATATGGATCAGGCAACTGGGGATTACTGGCAATAATGCAAAAAGTGTCTTTTATTATTTCAATGCTATTGGTTTTGGGACTGGAATATTTTACAAAACAGGAAGACTTTAATCAGCCTAAACATGCCGGACAAAATGCATATGGAGCGAGTCATTAAAGATTTTTCAAATATTTTTATATTTCATCAGTTCAAACTTCAAATCATTTTAATATTAATTGCAGCTTTTATAATCTCAGGCTGTGAAAATTCAAAGTATAAGAATATGAATGCTAAAGTTAACTCCGAAATGGAAAACGTAAATGAAAACATCAGCGGTTACGCACCGGTGAACGGACTGAAGATGTATTATGAAATTCACGGTTATGGATTTCCGCTTGTATTGATTCACGGCGGCGGCTCGACCATTGAGTCAAATTTTGGTAGGGTGATTGATGAATTAGCTAAGACACACAAAGTCATAGCTGTTGAAATGCAGGCGCACGGACGAACTGCTGACATTGACAGACCGCTGAGTTTTGAGCAGGATGCAGATGATATTGCGGCATTAATAAGATATCTGAACATTGAAAAAGCGGATATCTTCGGATTCAGCAACGGCGCAAGCACGACGCTTCAATGCGCGATCAGACATCCGGAGCTTGTAAATAAAATTGTAGTCGCTTCGACTATTTATAAAAAAAGCGGTACACCTCCATGGTTCTGGGATATGATGAATAAAGCATCTTTTGAAGGAATGCCTCAGCCATTAAAAGATTCTTTTCTAAAATTAAATCCCGACACAAACGCATTATACAGAATGTATGAAAGAGATGTAAAAAGAATGCAGACATTCACAGATATTTCCGATGAGCAAATGAAATCTATCACAGCTCCTGCTCTGATTATAACCGGTGACACGGATGTTGCCACTCCGGAGCATGCAGCTGAAATGCACAGTATACTTTCCGGTTCGCGGCTTGCCATAATTCCGGGCGGGCATGGAGATTATATCGGAGAGATCACAACTTCGCAGGACAGCATTTTGATTAATGCTACAGTACATATGATCAATAAATTTCTGAATGAACCTTTGACGAAATAGAGCGATTTATTTCCGGCAAATGTGTTGCTATTTTCTTTATCAGATAAATCAAACAAACCTCTTAAAGAAATCATATCTAAATCCATTCCCGAAATTCAAACATCACATGATTCTTTTAATCCAGCAAAATTTTTGCAGGGTAAATATTTTTGTTAAGATGATTTTTTGCGAGGTGAAAAATAATTGCTATCCCCATTCCAATAAAAAATGAGTTATAAATAAAAATACTAAGAAAAGGAGTTTCATCAGAAAAAATTGACTGACAAATTATTCCTCCATTTCTTACTTTGAATTCTATATTTAAAATTAAACTCCGGATTAAAATAATTAATTATAAACTTAAACTATAAACAATGGACAATTCAAAAAATGGAAAATGCCCGGTAACGAATGGGTGTAATACTGAGAATATCAGTTCTGTCATGGAATGGTGGCCAAAAGCGCTAAAGCTTGATATCTTAAATCAGCATGATACAAAAACCATTCCGCTGGAGAATGATTTCGACTACAAAGAAGAATTTAAAAAACTTGATCTGGAAGCATTAAAAGAAGATCTTAAAGCATTCATGACAGAGAGTCAGGACTGGTGGCCCGCAGACTGGGGACATTACGGCGGCTTGATGATCCGTATGGCATGGCATTCTGCCGGTACGTACAGAATAGCTGACGGTAGAGGCGGAAGTAATACAGGAAATCAAAGATTCGCCCCTCTTAACAGCTGGCCTGACAATGGAAATCTTGATAAAGCGCGAAGATTGTTATGGCCGATCAAGAAAAAATACGGTAATAAAATTTCATGGGCTGATCTTTATATCTTAGCCGGAAATATGGCATACGAATCCATGGGATTCAAAACATTTGGTTTTGCCGGAGGACGCGAAGATATATGGCATCCCGAGACAGATATTAACTGGGGAACTGAGAAGGAATGGCTTGCAGCTACCAAAAACCGGTACACAAGCGATACAGACCGTGAATCACTGGAGAACCCGCTAGCTGCCGTTCAGATGGGACTGATATATGTTAATCCTGAAGGAGTGGACGGAAATCCTGATCCGCTCAGAACAGCGCAGGATGTAAGAATGACTTTCAAACGCATGGCGATGAATGATGAGGAAACCGTTGCATTGACAGCCGGCGGACATACAGTTGGCAAAGCGCACGGAAACGGTGATCCCAATCTCTTAGGTCAAAGCCCTGAAGGCGCTGAGATCAATGATCAGGGATTTGGATGGATGAATTCCAAAGGGAAAGGAAATGCAGAAGATTGTGTAACAAGCGGTCTTGAAGGAGCATGGACCACCAACCCTACCAAATGGGATAATGGATATTTTAATTTACTTTTGAACCATGACTGGGAATCCAAGAAAAGTCCGGCAGGAGCGTGGCAGTGGGAGCCGGTTAATATTAAAGAAGAAGACAAACCTTTAGATGCTTTTAATCCTGAGAGACGTCAGAATCCTATAATGACTGATGCAGACATGGCGATGAAAATGGATCCTGAATACCGGAAAATATCAGAACGTTTTCATAAAGATCAGGAATATTTTGAAAAAGTATTTGCAAGAGCATGGTTTAAATTAACACACAGGGATCTTGGACCGAGAAGCCGCTATCTCGGTGCGGATGCTCCTAAGGAAGATCTAATCTGGCAGGATCCTGTTCCGACTGTTGATTATATTTTATCTGATGCTGAAATTGAAGAATTAAAATCAAAATTATTAAACAGCGGCTTGACCCGTACAGAGCTAATAAATACTGCCTGGGACAGCGCAAGGACTTACAGAGGTTCAGATTACAGAGGCGGAGCAAACGGATCAAGAATTCGTTTAGCGCCACAGAAAGACTGGGAAGGAAACGAACCTGAGCGTTTACAGAAAGTATTGAAAGCACTCACTGAAATTCAATCCGGTCTGGAGAAAAAAGTCAGCATTGCGGACTTGATCGTTCTCGGCGGAACAGCAGCAGTAGAAAAAGCTGCACAGGATGCCGGCGTAAATATTAAAGTACCTTTCAGCGCAGGTCGCGGTGATGCAACTGATGATATGACCGACGCCGAATCATTTGAAGCATTGGAACCAATACATGACGGCTACAGAAACTGGCTTAAAAATGACTTTGATGTAAAGCCCGAAGAGCTTTTGCTTGACAGAACACAGCTGATGGGACTTACATCTCCGGAGATGACTGCTTTAGTAGGCGGTATGCGTGTACTTGGGACAAATTACGGCGGAACCAAACACGGTGTATTTACTGACAAAGAAGGAATACTCAGCAATGATTTCTTTGTTAATCTTACAGATATGAGCTATTCATGGAAACCGGTTTCAGATAATTTATTTAATATAGTTGACAGAAAAACAGGTGCAACAAAATGGACAGCCACAAGAATTGATCTGGTTTTTGGATCTAATTCTATACTAAGAGCATATGCAGAATTTTATGCACAGGACGACAACAAAGAAAAATTTGTAAAGGATTTTGTGAATGCATGGGTGAAAGTAATGAATGCGGACCGTTATGATTTGATAAAATAACTTGATAAAAAATTCAACCTTTTACAGCGGCTATCTGAAATCGGATAGCCGCATTTTTTTTTCACAGACATACAAACAGATTTTATTTTAATTTGAAAAATATATTTTTTCATTTTCCGAATTTCAAATATCTTTAAAATCTTAAACTACTTCGTAAATTTCCAGTGTTTTCTGTAAGTTAGCTTCGTTCATTGCGGAGTTGGTTTTATACAAACCAAAGGCTTTTCAGTTTAAAAATTATCTCAATAATCTAA
>JAGPCH010000246.1 GCA_018058125.1 Ignavibacteria bacterium
AATTACTGTTATTAAAAAGCAGGTCCATTACTTTACCGGCTACGTGATCGGCGAGATCATTGAAATTATTCGGGTTGTGTTCGAAGCTCGGCATTGCGGGAACGATCATTCCCCCGGCATCAACTACTTTAAGCATATTTTTTAAATGGATCTTGTTTAAAGGTGTTTCTCTCGGCACAATAATCAGCGGTCTGGAATATGACATTGCATAATCCGCTGACTTTTCCATCAGCGTCTTGCATTCACCGTTAGCGATACCTGCAAGTATTCCCATTGAGCAAGGCACTATTATCATCCCCGAACAAACATATTTGTTTGTGAATATTTCTGATTTCAGATCAAGATTATTATGAAAAGTAACTGTCGATTTCTGGATCAGTATCTCCGGAAAGAGCGCCGTAATATTTGTCTTTTTCAGATCTACTCCGCATTCTTTAAAGAATGTATATTCAGCATATTCCGAAAGTATAAGATCAACATTGAAATCATTTATCAGAAGCGCTCTCAGCATCCGCAATCCGTAAATCGAACCGCTTGTACCCGTCATTGCAAGTATCACATTTTTACCTTCCCCGCTGAAAGTTTTGATGAGAGATGAGGTTTCTGTCTGAATTAAGCCTGAAGTTCTTTTTGCCATAATGGTATTTTTTTAATTTCTGTTTAATAGAAAAGATATTGATGAAAAAATTATTACTGAAATAATTACAAATATAATATTTTGAAATACAAAAATCTGAATTAAAAACAGGGCTAAACCCAGAAACATTGAAAAGAATACTTCAAAGAATTTTGAAGCCGAGTTGAATTTGGTGCTCTCAAGCGTGAAAGGATAAGTTTTATCAAACAGCAGCATGACGGAATTTATCAGATAAATTCCTGATGAAATAAAGATCATATTGTAAAAAACATTCATAAAATCGGCTTTGAAACTGAGCAGAATCGTAATAACAACTATCACAGGAAAAAGAACTGTAGTATATATGAATTTACTTACTCCTTTATTAACGGATCTTACTTCTCTGATCGGCATAGAATCATAAATCCATTTCGTGTCAGTTGAGTTTTCGTCGAGAATTTTCGTTCCTGAGATCAGCAGCCTCGAACACATAACCAGTACAAATGTTATCGATGGACTGACTATAAGCAATGCCGTATTAAAAATGGAACTGCTCACAGGATCTGTCTTAAGAAAAAGCAGATGAGGCGCATCGGTTACCAATCCGATTATTACAAACATCAAAGGCATGACAATAAGCGGCATGTATTTTACAACAAGAAACCTGGAGTTCTGAAGCATGTTCTTTACTAAATAGAAAGAAGCGGTTTCGTAATTATTTTTAAGAATAACTTTATTTACAAATGTTCTTAATTTTGCAAAGATCACTTGAGATAATTTACCCTTTTTTCTATCAAGTGTTTTATCTCTTCCCGAACTCAACTCCTTTACATTTTCATTTATCACCGAATAATTACCGGCGATGATGTAATATACAGTATAGAGCACCCCTGCAGACATAAGTATATTTCCAATAAAGAACATAACATTTTCAGTTGAATTAGCAAAAATCGTTTGTGGCAGAATATTGACTAATTCGTTATCCGTTATATTCAGTTTTTCAATAGAACCTTTGGGGCGGGAAGCTGCTTTGGATGAAAGTGTAGATGAATAAAAAATAAATATGAAAAAACTCAATTGTAAAAGATTAAGAATGATGGAAGCTTTTTTCTTAAAATATCTCAGAGCTATAACATATATGAGTATCAGAATTCCGGAAGCAAAATAACAGAATAAAATATCAGAAAGAAGAAACACGACCGTTTTATAAAAGCTTTCACTTATCAGATAATAAAATACAAGCTGCGGAATTGCGGTGGACAGAATAAAAAAAAGCAGATACAGAAGTGTTGAATAAAATTTCGCTTTGAAAATGTCGCTGGTTTTTACCGGAAGCGTTTCGAGATAAGCGGAAGTCCTTGATGCAAGAACGAGGTTTTCGAAATCCGTCAAAACAATCAGCGCAAGAAGAAACAAGTTAGAAGTGTAAGCAAGTATTATAAAACTCTTCTCGTCAAAAGTGACATAATAATTATATGATAATATAGTATTGGCAAAAAGAAAAGACAGCAATACACCTGTAAGCTTTTTCTTAGCGGAGTTTTCCTTATCCCTGTAATCGGTTTTCTGAAAAAGCGCGAATAGTGTTTTTATTTTGCTGGACAATTCTTAAACCGTTTTATTTATCCTTTTTCTGTTGCTTTTCTTTTTTCAGTGATCTCAACTTAGCTTTATATTCTTTAATGGCATTCTTGTGTTGTTCATAATTTTCCGAAAAATTATGTCCGCCTTCACCGGTCGCAACAAAGAAAATATAATTATGTTCTTCGGGATAAAGTGCTGCCTGTATAGAAGTAAGTCCGGGATTATTAATCGGACCGGGAGGAAGACCTTTATTCAAATAAGTATTGTAAGGAGATTTAATTTTAAGATCTTCGAAAAGAAGCCTGTTCTTCGGACCTCCGGGTAAAACATACTGAATAGTCGGATCGGCTTCGAGTCTCATTCCCTTTTTCAGTCTGTTAACATAAACACCTGAGATAGTTGGTTTTTCGGAAACAAGCTTGGTTTCACCTTCTATGATGGAAGCAAGCGTAATGGTTTCAAGAAGGGTAGAATTTCTGTTTTCAATTTCTGAATTAAACTCTTCATTGTCCGTTACATTTTTCCTGAATTCATTAAAGAGCAGATTCACAAGAGAGCGTTCGCTTATCTTGGGTGAAATTGTATAAGTATCCGGAAATAAGAAACCCTCGAGATTTTTAACTTTTCCTTTCAGTCCCAGAATATTAATCAGGGAATCGTTTGAGGCTTCGTAAAATATTTTATCCTGGGAAAGAGATAGTTTAGCGGAAGCAAGTTTCGCTATTTGTTTTAAAGTATAACCTTCGGGTATGGTAATTTTAACAAGCTGGTTCAGATTTTTATCAGTAAGCAAAGATATGAGATCGGAGTTATTCATTCCGTTACTGAAAATGTAAGTATTGGCAATAATCTGATTTTCTTTAAAAGAGAGTTTTACGGCAAGTTTGAAAAGAAATGAATTCGGAATTATTTCGCTTTTCTGAAGATCCGATACTATTTCATCGAGATTCTTTCCCTGTTCGATGATAAAAGTTTTATCATTTTCACCTTCCCAGTAATATCTGGAATAAAAAAGCTGATAGTAAATAAATACTATCAGCAGAATATTGAGCGGAATTAAAAATTTATAATATTTTTTTGCGGTATCTAACTGCATCCGTAATCTGAGTTCATTGTAATTTATGTTTTACCTGAATAAACAGATCTGAGCATAATATTGAAATAGAGTAAAATAAATTATTTTAAAGTTTCTTCTTGCTGAGCGGTATTTAATTTCTCTTCCACAAGTTTGATATTAGCCAGAGCATTCTTATTTTTCGGATCCAGCTCCAGTACTTTATTTAACTGCATCATTGCTTCTGCATATCTTTCTTTATTCTTAAGGAAAATACCGTAATACAAATGAGCATCTTTAAAGTCAGGATAAAGCTCAATTGCTTTAAGCATGTTTTTTTCATAATTGGCATCATCATTATTCAGTGAACAGGCATATGCTCTGAGATAATAAGCCAAAGAAGAATTTGGCTCTAACTGATGAACCCGATCAAGAATATAGAACATCTGCTGCGCTGCTTTCTGATTTGCAAGAGTCTGTGCATTCATAAGAAGTCCATTGGCTTCACGGGAAAGAATATGAGTCGTACCGGGATTGTAATCATAGACATCCATAACTTCCGGGGGATAATCGTTTGCTGTAGTAAACAAAGGAGTCTGGTTGGAGACTCTGTACCATTCTCTGAGAAAAGCCAGATGCGAGACTTTATTGTCATTGAGATATTTGGTCATATAATCGACATAGTTAACATCATTGATCTTTTTAATAAGCTCCGGAGT
>JAGPCH010000247.1 GCA_018058125.1 Ignavibacteria bacterium
GTATTAAGTATTAAGTATTGAGTATTGAGTAATGAGTAATGAGTATTGAGTATTGAGTAAGAAATTTAATTTTTTTTAATGTAAAACTAAACTTAAATCTGCCTTTAGCTGCATCACAATCCATAGTTAACGCAATTTCATGGTAATAATTACAAATCATTCCAATTCATGGTTTTAACAATAGAATTGATAAAGGAAAAAAATCATAGTAACTTTGTAAAAATTTTTCACAAAAAATATGCCTAAAATTACTATTGACAGCCGAGAGGTTGAATTCACTTCCGGTCAGACAATCATACAAGCCGCATTAAATGCCGGAATTGAAATACCGCACTTTTGTTATCATCCGGCGATGAGTGTAGCGGGAAACTGCAGAATATGTCTGGTTGAGATAGAAAAAATGCCTAAACTCGCGATAGCTTGCGCAACTCCTGCTACCGAGGGAATGATCGTACATACTAAATCCGAAAAGACTATACATGCTCAGAATGCTGTCATGGAATTTCTTCTTATAAACCATCCGCTTGACTGTCCTATCTGCGATGAAGCAGGTGAATGCAAACTTCAGGATTACGCTTATCAATACAGTGTCGGATTATCCAGATTTGATGAACTCAAGAATGAAAAGGATAAACGGGTTTCTCTTGGTCCGAATGTAATGTTTGATCAGGAAAGGTGCATAAGCTGTTCGAGATGCATAAGATTCTGTGATGAGATCGCAAAATCTCCGCAGCTTACATTTGTTCAGAGAGGCGATCATGTAACGATAGAAACCTTTCCGGGAGAAGAACTCGACAATCCTTATTCCATGAATGTAATTGAGATCTGTCCTGTCGGAGCATTGACATCCAAAGAATTCAGATTCAAATCCAGAGTATGGGAAATGTCATTCACGGATACAATTTGCCCCGGATGCTCAAAAGGCTGCAATTCAATAATGGGTGTAAGAAACAATAAAATTTTAAGAATAGAACCCCGCGAAAATTTAGCAGTAAATGATTACTGGCTATGTGACTGGGGAAGATTGAATACTACGGCTTTTGTGAATGATGAAGAACTGAGGATCAAATCCCCGCAGATTAAACTGAATGAAGCATCCAGTGAAAATGAAGAACTGATCGATGTAAACTGGGATGAAGCTATTTCCAAATCCATTTCACATCTTAAAAATTATGAAGGCAGTGAGATAATGTTTGTAGCATCAGCATTCTCGACACTTGAAGATAATTATGCACTCAAAAAATTTGCAAAAGAAATTTTCAACAGTGATAATATTTTTTACATTCCGAATATTGATGAGAACTTCAGTGATGACCTTTTAAGAAGATCTGATAAAACACCAAATGCAAACGGTCTGAAGCTTTTAGGTATAAAACCTTATTCGAAAGAGACTATTGATACACTAAGCTCTGGAAAGATAAAAATGCTTTATATCCTTAATGACGATATATTCAGAATGCCGGGAGCGGAAGAGTTTATAAAGAATATTGAAACCAATGTTCATCAGATCTCCATTCATAATAAATATTCAGAGAATGCCAGCATCGTATTGCCAACATCAACTTATGCGGAGATCAACGGTACATTTGTAAATTATGAGAACAGGATCCAGAGATTGCGTCCTGCTGTTGCTACGCTGGAAGAGGAAAGAATTATCGGAGAGTTTGCAATGTCAAGACTTGATAAATTCGGCGCTCAGAATGACAGATGGACTCACGGTACAAAATTCAATTCAAGACCGGGCTGGAAGATACTTAAACTTGTAGCAAAAGCAATGGGGCATAAGTTTGCATTTGAAAATTCCGAAGAGGTTTTCATTGAACTTTGTTCAACAATTCCCGAGTTAAACGGATATGATTATGAAACTATCGGAAGCAAAGGCATCGTTGCAGGAGAAAAACCTTTAGTAGAAGCAGAATAATTATTTGATATATACATATAAAAGATTTACTATTTTTAAAAACTCATTGCACGCTGTGTAATGAGTTTTTTAATTTTCAGATTAAGTAATAAAATATAATGCTCCGGATAAAAGGTCTTAAAAAATCATATACAAATTCGAGTAACGAAATATTCAATGTAATTGACATAGAAAGTTTTGAGACCGGCAGCGCTCAGCAAATAGCTATTAGTGGTGACAGCGGTTGCGGTAAAACAACTTTCCTGAATCTTATCTCGGGTATAATCAGACCGGACTCCGGAGAAATTTTTATTAATGAAACGGATATTACTAAATTAAGCGAATCCAGAACTGATCGCTTCAGAGCAGAAAACATTGGTTATATATTTCAGACATTCAATTTGCTTCAGGGTTATACTGCTCTGGAAAATGTAATGATAGGAATGATGTTCTCGGGAAGTCCCGATAAAAACATTTCCAAAAAAGCTCTTGATACAGTTGGTTTATCGGACAAGTTAAACAATAAACCGTCTGAGCTTTCTGTCGGAGAACAGCAGAGAGTATCTGTTGCAAGAGCAATAGTAAATTCGCCCGGACTGATTCTTGCTGATGAACCGACTGCTAATCTTGATATTGAAAATTCAACTAAAGTCATTCACCTGATAAAAGAAATTTGCACTGACAATAAAATTTCTCTTATTACCGTTACACACGATCCGCTTATTATTGATCACTTTGAAACTGTAATGAATTTTTCTGAAATAAATTTTAGGGGCAAATAACAGTTAAACAAAACTATGAATATCCTTAAAATTGTTTACCGGAATTTAAGACACAGAAAACTATCGACATTGCTGACAATCTTTTCGATACTTGTCGGGGTTGCTCTGGTGATATCCATAATGCTTATCAGACAGGAAACAGAAGATGCATTTAATCAGACTGCTACAGGATATGAAATCATAGTCGGACCTAAAGGAAGCCCGCTGCAACTTACACTAAGCACTGTCTATCAGATTGGTTATCCTATTCAGAATATGCCTTTGAATGTTTATGAACTTCTGAAAAATGACAAACGTGTGAAAGTTGCAATACCTTATGTATTAGGAGACAATTATAAAAATTTCAGATTTGTAGGAACCGTTCCCGAAATATTCACTGACTTTGAATATAAAAAAGGTGTGAAGTACAAACTGAAGGAAGGTGATTTTTTCACAAATGATCTTGAAGCAGTAATTGGTTCGGAGACAGCCGAAAGAACCGGACTTAAGATCGGTGATATGTTTACCGGTTCTCACGGGATCGAGGCTTATGAAGGATCTGACTCACACGAAGAGTTTAAGTTTAAAGTATCAGGAATTCTCGAACAGACATTTACACCTACAGACAGAGTTATATTTGTTCCTATGGAAGCGATCTGGAAAATACATAGCCATGACGCCGAAGTAAAGAAAGCGGAATCGGACACCTCTGTCCATGTTCACGAAGATGGAATTGCAGAAGATTATGAAAAAACAGTCACTGCAGTACTTTTAAAATTAAGGAGTCCGGTATATTTTGATCTATTAAGGAGGCAGATAAATGATAATAAATATGAGGGCATCAATGCGCAGGCAATATTGCCAATGTTTGAGATAAAACAATTGTTCGACATAATAGGAAACATAAATTCCATTCTGATGGTAATTTCTTATCTGGTAATTTTCACCGGCGCTATATCTATATTGGTATCCATTTACAATTCGATCAATGAAAGAAGAAGAGATATTGCCATAATGCGTTCGCTCGGCGCAAAGAAGTCTTTCATATTCGGAATAATTATTTCGGAGGGATTTCTAATAAGTATGACAGGCGCACTGGCGGGAATTTTTACAGCGCATTTTTTAATTTACTTATTCAGCGACAAAATATCTGAGATGGCAGGTATTCAGATCAGCGGAACAGCTTATAATTCGAATGAACTATATATAGTGATCGGAACGATTATTCTTGGAATGATAGTAAGTCTTTTCCCGGCAATTAAAGCCTATCGTACGGATGTAGCAAAGAATCTCTCGCCGGTGAGCTAGG
>JAGPCH010000248.1 GCA_018058125.1 Ignavibacteria bacterium
TTCTTTGCAAAACCTTCTTTGAATTTATTTATGTTATCTTCAAAATTGGATATGTCAACATTCTGACTTTTTATCAGATTAAGCTCTGCCTTATATTTCATTGAATTCATGGCTGCATTGCGGAGCAATGTAATGACAGGTATGAAAAACTGAGGCCGGACTACATACATTTTGCTGTGCTTATGTGAGACATCAAATATCCCCGAATTATAAAGTTCGCTGTCTGCTTCCAGCAGTGAAACAAGTACAGCATACTCACATTTCTTTTCAGTACGGTCTTTGTCCAGCTCTTTAAAGAAATCCTCATTTCTTTTTTTGGTTGCAGTTTCGTCTCCTTCATTTTTCATTTCGAACATTATTGAAATGATCTCATTACCTGCATCATCCGTTTCTCTGTAGATATAATCACCCTTGCTTCCGGACTTCGCATCATTATCTTTTTCAAAATATGCTTTTTGAAAAGCAGTTGCGCGAAGCTTGTTGAATTCGGTTTCACAATGCTGCTCGAGTGTCTCTCCGATCATCTTAGTTGAAAGCTTGAGCTTCATGTCTTTACGAAGAGCAATTTCTTCATCTTTCATTTTGATGATGTCTTCTTTAGATTTTAGATCAGCTGAAAATTGTTCCCTTAAAGATTTTTCCAGCAACTGTTTTTCAGTTTCTTTGTTTTTCAGATCATTCGCCAGAACGTCACGTTCTTTTTCGATCTTATTTACCGCTTCGGTGACTGTTAGTTTTTTATCGATCTCAGCTTTATCAATTTTTGATCTCAGTTCAGCGATATCAGAATCTTTCTTTGCCAGCTTTTCAGAAAGTTCAAGCTCACTTTTAGCTTTTAGTTTGGTAATTTCATTTTCTTTTTTTGTAAGATCTTCCTGCAATGAATTTTTGAGATTCGCTTCTGCAAGCTTTACAGCTTCTCGCTTTTCTTTTTCCGCAAGGTCCAAACGCTTTTGCAATTCTTCATCAAATTTTTGGTCCCGGACCTGCTTCAGAATATCAGCATATCCGGCTTCATCGACCTTAAAAGCTTTTTTACAATTCGGACAAATGATCTCGTTAATTTCTTTCATATAGATTATATTTTATTGATTAATGTATCGTTAAAATGTTGAATACTGTTTTGCAGAAAAAATTATTTCCGGAAAAGAATGTTGATTATAATTTCATATTATGTTCCTGATATAAGTTCCCAAATTAATTTTTTTGCAAAGTAAATTCAATGAGAATTTATGAATTCATAGCGTCGGTTTCATTACGTCTGATCTGCAGTACTACAGTAAACTACCGTTGCAAGATAGCCTGCTTTACCGGTCAGAATTAAAATTAAGTAACTGTAATCATCCGGCAACTTCTTGTATTCCCCGCCTGCGTCGCTATAAAATCCGGGAATAGACCACATTCGTGTTCATTCAGACAATTTGCTGTTTGCTGTAGCTCTTTATTTTTTCTCCAATAAAATTCATTGCTTTATCATACGTCTCTATTCCGTGACCGGCATTCCTGAAAATTTTTACTTCCTTTAATGTCTTAATGAGTTTTCGGGCATTGTCAACTGATCTCTGAAACGGGAATAACAGATCTTTGTCACCTGTAAGCAGATAAGTATCGACTTTCACATCCCTAAGCTGCTCATTCATAAAATAAGGCTTCTGAGTCCTATCCTTATATCTCCTTATGGCAAAAACTTCATAATCTAAAATCAGACTTTCTGACTGTTCAGATATCTGATGATCCGGTTTTGAAAAAACTGCATTATCAAGAAACGACATGACATTTTTTTTCGACGGTTTAATTATCGGAAGTAAGTTTAAATACAGATTCTTCCATTTCATGGAAAATGGCTGCAGACATCCGGGATTCAGGATAAATGCAGCTTTTATCTTTTCAGGATTTGTAATGCCAAGCTTCATGCAGATTAATCCTCCGAAAGAAGCGCCGGCAATGAATGTCTTTTCGATCTTCAGCTTTTCCAAAACTTCATTTGCCCAATATCCATAATCCGGTGATCTTATATCGGGAGTTGCGCCATCACTGAAATTCGGCAACCCGTTAGTTTCAACTAAGTAGATCCTGAGCTTCTGATTCAGGTTATCAAGCCCTTTGTCAAAATCCCAGAATAAAGCAGTTGTCCTGGCTCCGGGAAAAATAACAAGTGTTTCCAAGCCTGTTTCCTGTGTGTTCAATCCCCAGACAAATGTTTTACCGAGTGAAGTGGTGATCTCAATTCGTTCATATGATCTTTCATTGATTTGTTCAAATTGTTTCACCCATTTCTCTAAATATTTAAGATCATTTGTCTCATCTTTGAAGCTTGATTTACTTTTTATTTTCATATTATTACTCTTTTAAAAATTGTACGGGATATGCTGTTGTTCCAATTAATTTACAGTTATGTTCTTTAATCTTATACTTACTTATGATATTATCTTTTATTGAAATACCTGAGAGTCTCCACATTCCTTTTTCAAAAAACCTGTTAAATTATATTGATTCATTTTATTTATCAAGTTTATTTATAAAGTGTCACCGGAAATTTTCCCCGGTTACTTACTGATGAACGGCAAAAAGTATATTGCTTTTATTAATTCCATAAAGAAATAAATATTCAGTAAAGTTTTTATATTTTAGAGACTAGAGACTTAGAGGCTTAGCGGCAAAGAGATAAAGATAAAATGAATTGACTCAAACAAAAAAAAGCGGGGTCTTCCCGCTTCTTTCTTAACTCTGTCTTTATGAACCCAAGCCTTGTAATCCCTGCATTCAGTACTCATAAAACAAATAAAAATTAATCAGCTGGCGTGAGCGAGGATGACATAACTGGCAAAGTAATTTGAGAAAGTTAATATTTTTAAGATTATTTTCATCTCACTTCTCAATAACAATATCATACTTCCCCAGCAGCCCCGAAACCCCATATACCGAAAACCTTGCCTTCTTAATTTTATTGTTATCCGGATCTATGGAATAATTGTAAGATGTGCGAAAGTCTGCTCCTGCGAGGATCGTCCGGTCAAAGACTGCTTTCGCCAGATCGCAGTTGTCTATTACCGAACCGGTCAGATCGGTTTCAGTAAAGTCAGCTTCCTTTAATTGTGAGTTTTTAAAGGATGTCTTGTTTATTTTTGTTTTATAAAAAGAAGTGTTGTTCAGCATACAACCGTCAAATGAAAACGACAATCCGAATTCGTGACAGTTATCAAATCCGATTCCAAGCATTTTGCATTCAATAAATTTCACATCCCGCAGAACTGTTTCATTCAGTTTTACCAGACTTAAGTTGCAGCCGTCGAATGCGCAGTCTATGAACTTATATTCGGAAAGATCAATCCCAGAAAAGTTACAGTTATTGAAAATGCAGTTTTCATATTCACCTTTTTCAAGAGGATTTTTATTGAAGTCTTTCTTTTCAAAGGTTTTGTCGGATATATATGTTTCATTCATTTTGAAAATATTTTGCCTCTAAGGCTCAAAGACTCAAAGACTCAAAGACTCAAAGTGGTCTTTGCTTTGAATGGTTTTATTAAGACTTAAGTTTTAGAAACCTGAGGTAAACCCAATGACAAGATTGAATTTTTTCTGAAGTCTCTATTTACTTAGATCTGATATGATCTTCCCGATCCTCTTTTCCCTTGTCTCGTCCGCTTTAGCATCAGTGACTAACATAACTATTGCCTTTTTCTTACTCGGCGCAAGCGTTTCGAATGCAGCTTTTGCTGTTTTATTTTTATCCAATGCTTTCTGAAGTTCATCCGGAACTTCTACTGTCCTCGGCGCAGTATCCAGCTCTACCTGCACTTCAAGAGTATCGCCGCCTTTTACATTTGCATTCTTCCTGTTCTCTGAACTAAGACTGATCATGAACCTGTCACCCATTTTTCCGACAGCGCTTCTGTAAGTATAATTATTCAGAGTTACTGTGATCAGCGGTCTCTTCCCGCCGCCCAATTTTTCAAGCATATCTTCTT
>JAGPCH010000249.1 GCA_018058125.1 Ignavibacteria bacterium
AGCAATGACTGTGCATATTGCGGATTAGCAGAATCAGGTCCCGGAGGATTTGGAGCAAAGTAAGCTAAGAAAGAATTAGGTGCTGTAGGACCAGCCCTCCAGGTTAAATGAAGTGGTACATTATTAAATTTTCTGCCGTTTGTTGTCACTTTCATTCGAAGAGCTTTTGTTCCAGGAAATTGATTTCCTATGAAAAAATTAATATTTGAATTAGGAAGGTTTCCTGAAGTTTTTAAAAGACCTGTATTTGGTCTCCCTGTTTGTAAATCCCAGTTAGTAACAGAGTCAACCTGGAATGTAGGTGGTCTTAATCCGCTAGGAAGGTCTGTCTGAGCGCCGAAATTTGTTAAAACTATATTACCAATTGATGGATTCTGAAAAATGTTTTTGTTGAAATACCAGTTGTACTGTGCGCAACAGAATTCGAACGGTTGAATTCCCGGTTGACCGTAATTTGTTTGTAATATATAAACATCCCAAAACAAAATGCTATCCTGACCATTAGCTCCGGGCTGAGTTGTAATATTTTTAGCAGTCATAGTAAATTTCGGCCAAAACTCTGGCGAAACTTGCGAATGGGAAATTTTAAAAAAAGAAAAAAATAAAACTGAAATGAAAAATAGTGAAAATAAGGGTTTGTACAATTTGTTCATAACTTTAATTGTTTATTTAAAGAACTTGTGAATTAAGCAAATATATGAAATTCTAATTGAATTTATTATAACATTTATCAATAAAATAAAAATAATTTTCTTGATATTGATAATTTTACAGCTTTAAATTTTTTTCCAAATCCTTTGATTTCTCAATTGAATCCAAAGATTAGATTAAGTAAATTGCTTTTCACATAAAATTAAAAAATTACATTGTTATGAAATATCCTGCTTCTTTAAAGTATACAAAAGATCACGAATGGGTAAAAGTGGAAGATAATATCTGTACGGTAGGTGTTACGGATTATGCTCAGAGCGAACTTGGAGACATTATATATTTAGATATATCTGCTACTGTAGGTTCGGAAGTAAACATGGGTGACAGCATTGGTTCGATTGAAGCAGTGAAGACAGTTTCAGAAGTATACTCACCGGTATCCGGTAAAATTACAGAGATAAACAATTCGATAAACGACAATCCATCGGTTGTAAATACAGAGCCTTATGAAGGCGGATGGATAGTGAAGATCGAATTCAACAATGCTGACGAGATCAGTAATCTGATGGATTCGGAAGCTTATAAAGAATTGACCGGAGCCTGATCAGATCTCTTCAGATCTGAAAAACATATTCTGCTAAATATTAATTCTGAATATTAATTTGTAAATAATATTTGCAAATGTTCTTTGAAATTATTTGAAACATTATAATAATTGTAATTATTGTAAAGGAGTTTAAAAATGTTTAAGATCAACGTCCATAATTTAAAAGAAGGTGAACAGGATTACGAGTTCACGGCAAAACAGGAAGATCTTGATCTTGGTGATGTTGAGTTTAAAATTCCGGAAGAGATTAAAATAAACATCATACTCTATAAGATCGACAGTCAGATATCTGTAAAGGCTTTTCTGAAAGGGAATTTTGAATATGATTGTGACAGATGTCTTGAGAAATACATTGATAAATTTGATACAGAGTTTGAGATCGTTTACAAATATGATTTTCGTGAAAAGAAAAGGGATGATGAGAATGAAATGGATCATGATATGGATATTAAATTCATTGCTCCAAACACGGTCTACATAGATCTTAAGGAAGATCTCAGAGATTTTATCTTACTTTCAGTTCCTTTGAGAAAAGTGCCTGAGGAAAAAGACGGCAAGTGTTTGTTTTGTAAGAAGATTATAAATGAAATATTAAATATTCCGGTAAAGGATGATGTTAATCCGGTCTGGGAGAAACTTATTAAGTCTAACATAAAAAAATAAATTAAATAAAATAATAAAATGCCAAATCCAAAAAGAAGACATTCAAAAGCAAGAGGCAGAAAGAGGAGAACTCATTATAAGGCAACAGCGCCGACTTTAATGTCTTGTCCTAACTGCAGTGAAATGAAGTTGTCTCACAGAGTATGTCCGTCATGCGGATTCTACGACAACAAGAGCATAATAATACCTAAGAAATAATTAAGTAAAAAAAGTAAGTTTAACTTTATTTCTCGCTCAGTTCATTCCATAAAATAATTTCACAGCATTATATTCACTGAAAACCTGATATGATATATGGAGAAGATTAAAATAGCCGTTGATGCAATGGGAAGTGATGAAGCGCCTCTGAACGATGTTTCAGGCGCTGTTATTGCAGCAGAGTTAAAGCCTGATGTGCTTGAGATCATTCTTGTAGGTAAAGAGAAACTTATATCAGAAGAACTTCAGAAGCATAAAGTAAAGCTTAAGAACATAAGCATAGTAAATGCCGGTGAAGTTGTAACAATGGAAGATTCTCCGACAGAGTCATTAAAAACGAAACCGGATTCTTCTATCAGTGTCGGAATAAATTTAGTAAAAGAAAAAAAGGCTGATGCATTTATAAGCGCGGGAAATACCGGAGCGGTGATGACTGCATCCATATTGAAATTAGGAAGAATAGAAGGAGTCGGAAGACCTACCATTGGTTCAATATTTCCATCAGATGTCGGAAAGACAATGGTCTTTGATGTCGGCGCATCTGTAGATTGCAAAGCCAAGCATTTATTGGAATACGCTATCATGGGAAATATTTACATGAAGAATATTTATAATGTAAGTAACCCCAGGATCGGTCTTTTAAGCGTTGGCGAAGAAAAGACAAAAGGGGATTCACTTACACTAGAGACGTATGAATTGCTGGAAAAGTCGGGATTGAATTTTATTGGAAATGTAGAAGGCAGAGATATATTAAGGGGAAAAGCTGAAGTGATCGTATGCGACGGATTTGTCGGAAACGTTATACTGAAGTTTGCAGAAGGAGTTTTAGATGTAATAAAAGGAAAATTCAAAGCCTATGCAGCTCAGGGATTTTTCAAGAAGCTTTGGATAGGTATGATGTACGGAACTTTGAAAAATGTTGTATTGAAAGATTTTGATTATCAGGAATACGGAGGTGTGCCATTGCTTGGAATAAACGGTATTACTATAATAGGTCACGGTAAGTCATCTCCGATAGCAATAAAAAATATGATACTCAAAGCGGAGGAAATGGTTGTGAAAGATGTGAACGGAAAGATTAGAAATTCAATTAAGAATTAGGAATTAAGAATTAGGAATTTACTTTTAACTTTCAACTTTTAACTTTTAACTTTATAAACTGTCTTTATTATTAAAGCAGTTACAAGTATATTTGCAAACAAATTAAACAGAAATAATAATAATGGCCAAACAACAAACATTTGCCGATAAAGCGAATAAATTAGGAAAAAAATCAGAACTGTTAGTAATGTGTCCTGATACTAATGTAGAAACCAAGCTGATCAACGTCAGGATCGTTGATACCATTAAAACAGACCGGGGAACATTCAAATTTCTTGACAGGAATATGAAAGTTTACGAATCTACTTATAAACCTTATAAAAAATAAGAAAACCAAAAGGAGAAATATTAAATGTCAAAGGTATGTCAAGTTACCGGTAAAAGACCATTAACCGGAAACAACGTCTCTCATGCAAACAATAAGTCAAAGAGAAGACAGCTTCCAAATCTTCAGAAGAAGAGAATCTGGATCGAAGAAGAAAAAAGATGGGTAACCATTAAAGTATCCGCAAACGGATTAAAAACATTGGATAAAAAAGGTACCGGAATACTGGTAAATGCATGATCTTCAAAATGACTGTAATGGAATAAGCATTATTATTCCGACGTTCAATGAAGAAAAATTAATTGAAAGAACACTAAAGCAGTTCACAAAAGAAGTCAGAGCAAGATATAATCTTGAGATCATAGTAAGTGAC
>JAGPCH010000250.1 GCA_018058125.1 Ignavibacteria bacterium
AAGGATTTTTATGAATATCAGGGTGAGGCAGGTATTCAGGGCAGCAGGGATGCTATTCAAATAGCTTTTAACCGTGATTTAATAAAAGACGGTGAAGGGTGGATGCAAATGTTAAAGGACAGAAATTTAACTTCACATGTTTATAACGAGGAAGTCGCAGAGGATATTGCTAAAAACATAAATGAAAAATATTATAACTTGTTTAGATCACTTGAATCTGAGATCAACAAACAG
This sequence comes from Ignavibacteria bacterium, assembly GCA_018058125.1. Lineage (GTDB taxonomy): Bacteria > Bacteroidota > Ignavibacteria > Tepidaquicellales > Tepidaquicellaceae > JAGPCH01. The sequence continues at coordinate 235 of JAGPCH010000250.1, forward strand.
TTAAATTAAATTTTTTATAAACTATTTTTAATATGTTCGGATTAGACAAAAATGTCATTGAACAAATAAAAAACGTCTTTGATGAATTTCCTCAGATCGAAGAAGTACTGCTCTATGGTTCACGTGCTAAAGGAAATTATAAGCCCGGCTCCGACATAGATCTATCTCTGAAAGGTGAGAATTTAAATCATAACCTGGTCAACTCTGTCAGTATAGAACTCGATAAACTTTTTCTTCCATACATATTTGACATTTCTATTTTCAAACAGATAACAAATGAAGATCTGATCGAACATATTAACAGGTATGGAAAAGTTTTTTTTGAAAAGGATAAAATTAAAGTTTCTGATGTGTAAGACGGAGCTAACTATCCGAGCGGAATATATTATTATAAATTAGAATCAGGTAATTTCAGTCAGGTAAAGAAATTGACCCTCCTAAAATAAATTTGAGCGTATTTAAATAAAGTAAAAGTAAATTAAAAACATTATATTGCTCAGATTTATATCTGTAAATATGCAACTAATTTAGTCTGCATTCGTCAAAAGTCAAAAGTTTAAAACCTGTTATACTAAGCATGCAAAGAATTCTACTAATTAAAATTCTGTTTCTGTTTTTAATTCCTTTAGAAGTAGTTTTTTCACAGGATCAAATTGATACAGCAAAAACAAAACTTTTATTTCGGGATTCAACTTTTCTTTCTGTGAATGATACAACTATAGCAGCAGCAAAGGATACTACAATAGTTTCAACAGGAGATTCTTCATCCGTTTCTGCAACAGAATTCAAACCAAATGTCACGCCCGAACTAAACATTCCAAAACTAAATCCCGGTGATATTAAAATTGACGGAAACATAAATGAATCCGTCTGGAAAGATGCAGCTATTGCCAATAATTTCACAGAAGTCGGTCCGGGTGATAATGTGAAACCCGAAGTAGATACGGAAGTGAAAATATTCTACGATGATGAAAATATATACTTTGCATTTACCTGCTATGAACCGGACATGTCAGGTGTAAGAGCTTCGATCTCTGACAGAGACAAGATGTATGGTGATGACTGGGTAGGACCATTTATAAATACGTACGGAGATCTGAAACAGGGATTCGAAACTTATGTCAATCCTAAAGGAATTCAGGGTGATCTGCTCTGGACAACGAATAATGAAGATTCAAATTTTGACATGATCTATACTTCGGAAGCTAAAATGTATTCCGACAGATGGACAGCCGAAATGAAAATTCCGTTTAAGAGTCTGAGATTTCCGGATAAGCAGGTACAGGAATGGAGGATCCATATAATCAGAAACAGACCCCGCGGATCAAGACAGGAAATTTACTGGGCTTCTGTATCGCGTGATGATCCGAATTTTATGGGACAGTCAGGATATTTAAAAGGCATTAAAAATATTGAAAGAGGAACTGACTTTCAGATACTTCCCTATATTCTGGGAAATCAGATCAGCGGGCTTGAAGATTCTTATGATCCTGATTCAAAATATACTCATAACGGCTTGGATGGTGAGATCGGCTTAAGCGCTAAGTATGGTATCAGCTCAACTCTTACGCTTGATGCAACTGTAAATCCTGATTTTTCACAGGTCGAAGCTGATGCTCCGCAGATAAATATCAATTCCCCGTTTGCTTTATTTTACCCTGAGAAGAGACCATTTTTTCTTGAAGGAAAGGATAATTTTTCGACTCCTATAAATGTTTCTTATACGCGCTCTATAAATAATCCGATCACGGCAGTTAAATTATCCGGTAAGACAGATAAATTAAACATAGGATTTATCAGCGCTTATGATGAAGACACTCCTTTTATTGTTCCGCTGACATTCAGAAGTTTTTTTCTGCAAAGCAATAAAAACTCAGTTTCTAATATTTTAAGATTGAAATATGATGTAGGAGATGAAAACCATATTGGGGTTATTTTATCTGACAGAGAAGAAAGTCCTGACAGCTCGGAAGCATTTAATTTTACGGGGTATAACAGGAATATTGGTTTCGACGGCAGATTTAAATTTGCTAATAATTATTATCTCACTTTTCAGGTAGTTCAGAATTATACAAGAGAGATCACTGATACCAATTTTTATTATAATACTCTCAGAGATTACAGATTTGATAATGAAAAATACACTGCCCTTTATGACGGTGAGACATACAGCGGAACAAACGCTTTAGTTTCATTCAGCAGAAATGCCCGTGGATGGAGTTTTTATACTGAGTATTTTTATCAGCCTTCAACGGTGAGGAGGGATAATGGTTATATCAGCAGAAATAATTTCCAGTATTTTTATATGCAGCAGGAGTACAACTTCTATCCTGTAAATTCAGTTTTCAGGAGAATAGATCCGGAACTTAACTTTGAAGTTCAATATGATATAAACGGTCGACTTATGTCGCAATTCTTTGAACTCAATATAGTAACCGACTGGTCTAACGGACTTTGGTCTGCAGTAGGTTATTCATTTATCAACAATGAATTGTATGATGACATTTATCATAAAGACGTAAACAGATGGCATATAAATCTTGAAGCTAACAACCTAAGTAAAATTCTTACAGGTGGTTTATATTATGAAGGAGGAAACTATGTTGTAAAATTTGAATATCCTTCATTCGTCGGTTTTGGGCATAACATAAGTCTTTATACTACTTTCAAACCATTTGACCAGCTCAGAAATGATCTGGAGATTAATTATTCAGAGCTTGCCCGAAGCAGAGGCGGAGAATTTCTTTATGCCGGTTATGTATTAAGTGATAAGATCACTTATCAGTTTAATAAGAATTTTTTCCTCCGGGTGCTTGTGCAGTATGACATGTTCAGCAGAGCATATACTTTTGATCCTCTCCTTAGCTATAAATGGAATCCTTATACGATCCTGTTTTTAGGAGCTTCGCAGAATGTAAACCAAATCACAAACGAAGCGGGCTTTTCTTCTTATGTTGATACTGACAGACAAATATTCATGAAGTTTCAGTATCTGTGGAGTTTATGAAGATAAAAAGTGTATTTTGCCTCGAAGTCTCTAAGTCTCAAACGATTTTGGTTTATAAGTTTTTTAACTTTTTTAACTTTTTTAATTTAGAGTCTTAGAGTCTTAGAGACTTAGAGGCATAGAACGGTTTTTGGAAGTAAATTATTAACAATAATGAGCACAGAAAAATACTTCGAAGCAAATAAAGCTTCATGGAATGAAAGCGTTGCGATTCATAAGAACTCTGATTTCTACGAACTGAAAGAATTCAAAGAAGGAATGAATAAACTTCATGATCTCGAACGTGAAGAACTCGGCGACATAACCGGTAAATCAGTTCTTCATCTTCAATGCCATTTCGGAATGGATACACTCTCACTTGAAAGACTCGGCGCAGAAGTTACCGGAGTAGACTTTTCCGAAGAGGGCATCAGGACAGCTGAAGAGATTCGCGATGAACTAGGTATGAAAGCCGAATTTGTTTTATCCGATATTTATTCCCTGCCCCTAAAGCTCGATAAAAAATTTGATATAGTATTCACATCTTACGGAGTTTTACTTTGGCTTCCTGATCTCGATAAATGGGCGAAGATAATCAGTCATTTTCTCAAAGATGACGGATTCTTTTATATAGCTGAAATGCATCCGTTTGGATATGTCTTTGATAATTCATCAGAAGTAAAAGAT
>JAGPCH010000251.1 GCA_018058125.1 Ignavibacteria bacterium
ATGCTGACCTGATTGGGATTCCTTTACAAGTGATCGTAGGGGAGAAAAATCTTAAAGAAGGCAATGTAGAAATAAAGATCAGAAGATCCGGTGAACGAATAATATTAAAGAAAGAAGATGCTGTTGAAAAAATTATGAAGCTGATAAGTGAAAATTAGAATATCGAACCGGGAGTAATCACTATTCTATTGTTTTTATAATGGTAAAAAATAAATTAAAAAAAGTATTAAAACAGGAATATATACTTGCATCAAAATCTCCGCGCAGGTCACATTTGCTAAAACAGATCGGATTTAATTTCAAAGTATTTGACAGCAAAGCGGAAGAATTGGATCATTCCGATTTAGGACCAATAGATTTAATCAGACATAATTCAACATTGAAATCCCGGATAGCCGCATCAAGTGAAAAAAAATTCAAAGATAAAATTATAATCGCTGCTGATACAATAGTAGTATTGAATGATATGATCATTAATAAACCTAAAGACAGCAGTGAGGCGATTCGTTTGTTAAAATTGTTAAGCGGACAAACACATTTTGTATATACAGGAATAAATTTAATAAACATGAATTCATGTGCCGAAATATTTGATTATGAAAAGACAACAGTTTTTTTCCGGACAATAGAAGAAGAGGAGATTAAATATTATGTAAAAACATATAAACCTCTTGATAAAGCAGGAGCATATGGTATTCAGGATGATTTCGGATGTTTATTTATAGAAAAGATCACAGGAGATTATTACAATATCGTCGGGCTTCCATTGTTAAGGCTTTACAAAAACATCAGAAAGATTGTTTAAAAAATACAAGAAGAAAATATTAATGTCCGTTGCTCTGGGAGCAGTGGTATTTCTGGCTTTCAGTATTTATGCAGATTTTGATAATTTGCTTAAAGCTTTCAGAGAGTTTAACTGGTTGTATTTTCCAATAGTAGTAGCTCTTACATACGGAAATTTTATAATTAGATTTTATAAATGGGAATATTACAGAAAGCTGCTTGGCATTGAGTTAAAGACAAAGGCAAGTTTTCTTATTTTTATGTCAACATTTGTAATGTCAGTAACTCCCGGAAAAATGGGAGAGCTTCTGAAGTCATATCTTGTCAGGGAAGAAAACGGAACACCGATCAGTAAGTCAGCTCCGATAATTCTTGCAGAAAGATTGACGGATTTTATTTCAGTTGTTTTTCTTTGTATAGCAGGTTCATTTGTCTTTAATTACGGGAAGGAATTAATAATCGGTTCCGGTATATTTTTTCTGGGATGTGTAGCATTAATCAGCTCAAGAAAAATTTCATTAGGCATTATATCCATTCTCGAAAAGATAAAAGCCATAGAAAAAATAAGTGAAAAAGTAAGAGAAGCATACGAAAGTATTTATACATTAGTAAAGATAAAACCGCTTGTAATAGCGGTGATCATGAGCATATTTGCATGGTTTCTGGAATGTCTGGGATTGTATGTAGTGCTCAGAGTTTATTCATCTTTTACACATATAGATGTAGGTATTTTAAGTTCAGTTTTTATTTATGGATTCTCTACAATCATAGGTTCGATAGCTATGCTGCCGGGCGGATTAGGATTAACGGAAGCTTCGCTAACCGGTTTAATGCAATACCTTAATATTCCAAAAGATATATCTGTTGCATCTACATTTATAATAAGAATAGCAACGTTATGGTTTTCCGTATTGGTTGGAGTTATTTCGGTATATTTTTATCAGAGATATTCGCATAAGAATCTTGAGAATATAGATGAAAATAGTTAAGATTAAACAAACAACATTAGCTTTTTATAAAAAAGTAATTGAATTGGAAATTGAAAATTCCCTTGAAGTAAATCACTATTTGGGTTAAATTGATAAAATTATGTCAGAAAACAATACAAGTAATACTAATTCGAAAGAAAAAAAGATCAGGGTTCTTATCGGTAAAGTCGGTTTAGACGGACACGACAGGGGAGCCAAGGTCATAGCAGCTGCATTCAGAGATTCCGGAATTGAAGTTATCTATACCGGTCTAAGACAGACACCTGAAACAATAGTAGAAGCAGCGCTTCAGGAAGATGTTGATGCTATAGGAATAAGCATATTAAGTGGTGCTCACATGACGGTTTTCCCGAAAGTCAGAAAACTCATGGAAGATAAAGGACTTAGCGATGTTTTGCTGTTTGGCGGTGGTATCATACCAGAGCCTGATAAAATTGAGTTAAGTAAAATGGGAGTAGGAGAATTATTCACTCCCGGGACGCCTACCTACGAAACTATCAATTATGTAAAAAACTGGGTTCAGAAAAATAAACCGGGGGATATTGCTTAGAAAAAGATTTTACAATATTTATTAATCTAAAATAATTTAATGAGCAATAAGACAGAACCCGTTAAATTCGGAACTGATGGCTGGAGAGGAATAATCGCTGATACATATACTTATGATAACGTAAGAAGAGTCGCATTAGCAACAGCAATAGTTTTCAAAGATCACCCAAAGACCAAAACAGGATTTGTTATTGGTTATGATACCAGATTCCAGTCCAGGCAATTTGCCGAAGCAGCAGCTGAAGTAATAGCAGGTCAGAATATAAAAGTATTCCTTACAGATTCTTTCGTCACAACACCAACTATTTCATTACTTGCCCGTGACCTTAACTGTGCACTCGGAGTAATGATCACAGCCTCACATAATCCTGCTATATACAATGGATATAAACTCAAAGATGAATTCGGCGGATCAATGGATCCTGACGAGATCGTTAAAATTGAAAAAGAACTGGAGAGTATTAAAGAGGTAAGTGTTTCAAAAAAAATAGATGACCTTGTAAAAGAGGGAAAGGTCGAATATTTTAAAGGCGAGGATTATTATCTGAATTATTTAAAAAATAAGATCGATATAGATAAAATTAAGAAAGGCAATCTTAAAGTAATATATGATGCAATGTACGGAGCAGGACAGAATTTAATAAACAGATTTGTTGAGATTAAACAACTGCATGGTGAGATAAATCCCGGATTCGGAAACAGCGCTCCCGAGCCTGTTCAGAAAAATCTTTCTGAGATATGTGGTGAAATGAAAGGCGGAAAGTATAATATAGGAATTGTGACAGACGGAGATGCGGACAGAATAGCGATAATAGATGAAAACGGTGAATTTCTGGATGCACAGAAGACATTTGCAATTTTAATCAAATATTTGTTTGAAAGAAAAAAACTAACGGGAAAAGTTGTAAGGGGATTTTCTACAAGCGAATTAATAAAAAGATATTGTGAAAAAAATCAGATCGAACTGGTTACAGTTCCGATCGGATTCAAACACATTTCAAAGATAATGATAACAGATGATGTAATGATCGGTGCTGAAGAAAGCGGCGGAATTGGCATTAAAGGACATCTTCCTGAAAGGGACGGAATATTTAACGGAATGCTTTATATGGAATTACTTGCTGATTACGGAAAGAGCATTTCTGAATTAAAAGCAGAACTTGATGAAGAGTTTGGTAAATATTTTTATCAGAGAAATGATGTTCATACGACTGAAGAGAAAAAATTAAATGCACTTGAGTTATGTAATACACTGAAAGCCGGAGATGAATTTGGAGGTAAGAAAATTATCAGTATAGAGACACTCGACGGATTCAAATTTTTCTTTGAAAACGGATGGATCATAGTAAGAGCTTCAGGAACAGAACCATTGCTCAGAATATACTGTGAGACCATCGGAACCGACGAAACAACAGATACCTTATCAAAAGCAATAAATCAATTAAATTTATGAGAAAAGTAAAATTTATTTTACTGATAATAATACTGGCAAGTTATTCTATTTCTTTTTCCCAGTTTAAAAGCAAAGAAAGAGATCAGCAGGATGATCCGATGGGAAAGATCTTCGGGCGGGGTGATGTTT